>DGGS01000117.1:11207-13475 GCA_002392325.1 Bacteroidales bacterium UBA3868 | reverse complement strand
GAGAACTCCGGAATAGTCATCGACAACGTTGACCGCGAAGGGCTTCTGCGCACCGGAAACGGATGGTCGTACGGAACCGAGCTCATGCTCAAGTATGACTTCACCAAGTGGAGCGGATGGCTTTCCTACACCTGGTCGAGGGCATACTACGACATCCCCGAACTGAACGGCGGCAAGGTCTACCGCTCTCCCCTCAACCATGAGCATGCGGTGAATTTCGTGCTGAGCTACGACTTCAACCGGAGGCTTTCCCTCTCAGGGGAATGGGTATTCTACAGCGGAGCGCCCACTACCTACCCTGTGGGAAGATTCTCCTACCTGGGCAAATGGACTCCCCTTTATTCGGGAAGGAACGAGGACACCCTTCCGGACTATCACAGGATGGACCTCTCCCTCACCTACAGGACAAAGGGAAGAGTCCAGGAAAAGAGGTTCAGCGGAGAATGGAACCTTTCCCTCTACAACGCCTACTCAAGGCACAACGCATGGAGCATAGCGTTCAATTATGACAGGAAGGAAAAAGAGGCGCAGGCCCTCAAGGTCTACCTCTTCACGATCATCCCTTCCCTCTCCTACAACATAAAATTCTAGCCCGCACGATGATGAAAAGATATATAGCGATACTTGTTTTTGCCGCAGCCCTTCTCTCCTGCACGGAGAAGACGGACCTCCGTTCCAGCGGGGAATATGACGAATACCTTACCGTCGAAGCGATCCTGACGGACAGGGCCGACCGTCCCCAGAGGGTCACCCTCTCAAGGACAGTCCCCTACTTCGGTGACGACGAGACCACCGATTCCCATACGGCTCCCGCAGTCAAAGGCGCGACAGTCACGGTAGATGACGGCAGCGTCTCCACCCTTTTCTCCGAAATTTCCGACGGAGTCTACCAGGCTCCCGACGGATACTGCGCCGAGGAAGGGAAGAACTACCACCTTCACATAGAGCTTCCCGACGGGAAAGAATACAACGCCGACGCCACGATGCCCGAAGGCGGATTCGACCTTACCGACATCGACTACGCTTTCGCCGGGAACAAGTCCATGGGCCTTGACAGCCTCTGGACCGTAGCGGTTTGGGGAAGGGACATGCCCCAGACCAGCTACTACTATATAACGATAGCCGTGAACGGCAACTACTATCCCTTCGACCTGGCCGAAGTCATGGACGACAAGTACTTCAACGGCAACGAAGTGAAAGGATTCCCGATCACGACCCTTATGCAGATCCACGAACTGCAGGAACTCTACGGGGACTGCTGCAAGTATCTCGAGAAGGGAGACGTCATAACCCTGGAAGCCCTTTCCCTTTCGAAGGACTATTTCGACTACCTGATGGCCGTGGTCCTGAACGGGACGTTCTCATCGATTCCGCTGTTCTCTCCCCAACCGGCTAACTGTCCGACGAACATCAAGGGTGACAAGGTCGTGGGATATTTCGCGGCGTGTCCGGTCTGCAGCGCCAGTGTCACAGTAGACGATCCGCTGCGGCCATACTACAAAAAAATGCTCCCATCCCTGCCGATATAGGCTCCCAGGAAGCATCAATACGGACAATAATCAATCCCGCCCTCTAGGTAATCCGGCGAGATTGATTATTTTTGTATCCGTCTAACAAAAAATCAAATGAAACGGATATTTCTCTTCGCTATCGCGTCACTGCTGATGGTCCTTCCGCTGAAGGCCGACGAAGGCATGTGGCTGCCCGCCCTCATTTCCCAAAGGATCGCCGATATGCAGGCCAAGGGTTTCAAGCTGTCGGCTGAAGACGTATACAGCATCAACCAGGCTTCCCTCAAGGACGCGGTCGTCCTTTTCGGTGGCGGTTGTACCGGTGAAGTGGTATCGGACGAGGGTCTTCTCTTCACGAACCACCACTGCGGGTACAGTTACATCCAGAGGCACTCGAGCGTCGAGCACGATTACCTCAAGGACGGATTCTGGGCGATGTCAAGGGACGAGGAGCTTCCCAACAGGGGACTTACGGTAAGTTTCCTTGACCGCATGGTGGACGTCACGAACGCCGTTCTGAAGGGTTATTCCCCCTCCATGACCGAAGAGGAACGCCAGGCACTGGTGAGGGAGAATTCCGCCGCCCTCATAAAGGAAGCAACCGCTGACGGAAAAGGCCTCAGGGCGAGTGTCGAAGCCCTCTTCTACGGCAACCAGTACTATCTCTTCGTATACAGGGTGTTCAGGGATGTACGTCTGGTGGGCGCTCCCCCGTCCTCGATCGGAAAGTTCGGTGGCGACACCGACAACTGGATGT
>DGGS01000117.1:8216-11165 GCA_002392325.1 Bacteroidales bacterium UBA3868 | reverse complement strand
ACAACTGGATGTGGCCCCGCCATACGGGCGATTTCACCGTGTTCCGCATCTATACCGCCCCCGACGGCTCTCCCGCCAAGTACTCCAAAGACAATGTGCCGTTCCACCCGAAACACTTCCTGCCCATCAGCTTGAAGGGCTATCAGCCGGGCGACTATACCATGATTTGGGGTTATCCGGGCACCACCAACCGTTTCATGACCTCTTACGAGGTGCAAAACGAGATTGCCATTAACGCTCCTGCCATCTATGAACCGCTGGATGAGATTCTTCCCGTGATGCATGATGCTATGGAGGCCTCACAGAAAGTGCATCTTCAATATGCCGACAAACATGCCGGTTTGGCAAACTATTGGAAAAACCAACACGGTGAGGTGGAGAGTTTGAAAGCCCTCAAAGTGGTGGAAACCAAGCAAAAACAAGAAGAGGCACTCACCAAATGGATTAACGCCGACAAAAACCGTAAAGAAAAATACGGCAATTGCTTGAGTGAGATTGAGAAAATATGCAAGAATGCGGATGGCGCCAAGTTCAAATCCGTGATGAACGGCAATCTGCAGTTCTCCGCATCGTCCACTTTGCTGGCCGCTCTTCGTATGCGCAATCTTCTTCCGCTGAAGAAAGGTGAAAAGAAATATGACAGCGAAAAGGTGGGAAAACTGCTCAAGGCATTTGACAATTATAACAACGATACAGATCCCGCAACAGAAGCCAAGATTATCCTGGCCGCAATGAAGACCTGGAACAAGCATAGTGAAGCCAATCGTCCCGATATGACATTCTTCACCAAGAATTTCAAAGGCAGTTATGCCGCATTTGAAAAAGCGCTGCAGAATTCCATTTTCATCAGCAAGGACAATTTTGAGAAATTCGTGAATGCCCCGTCCAACAAAATTTTGGAAAAGGACGCCGCCTACCTGTATGCTCAAGCTGTTATCCAATACCTGATGTTGAATTCTTCGGCATTCCAGACGGAAGAGCAACTGGAAGTGCCGCGCCGCACATTCATCGCCGCTTTGAAGGAGATGAATGCCAATACGCCGATGTACCCGGATGCCAACAGCACCATGCGTACCACATTCGGTACCGTTTGCGACTACTATCCTGCCGATGGTGTGCATTACAACTACTTCACCACCACCAAGGGTATCTTGGAGAAAGAGAAACCCGGCGATTTCGAGTTTGATGTGCCCGCCAAACTGAAACAACTTATCGTGAACCGCGATTTCGGCCAATATGCCGACAAGGATGGCGAGTTGCATGTCTGCTTCCTCTCCAACAACGACATCACCGGCGGTAACTCCGGCAGCCCCATCATGAACGCTGACGGCGAACTCATCGGTCTGGCCTTCGACGGCAACTGGGAGGCATTGAGCAGCGATATCGTGTTCAATACAGCCCTGCAACGCTGTATCAATGTGGATTCCCGCTATGTGCTCTTCGTCATCGACAAGTTCGGTGGCGCTGGCTACCTGCTCAACGAGATGGATATCCGCAAATAATCCCATCAGAATTTTGGAATAATAAAAACGGTCTCTGACATTTGTCGGAGACCGTTTGTTTTTATCAATACTTGTTAGGTTTTATGGTGTGCATGCACTATTCCGCCGTGAACATAGTGAACGGCGGAATCCAAACACTTACTGCTGCTTCTTCTTCCTTTGCAATATCGCGTACCCCAGCCAGTAGGCTATCGTTACGGCCAAGGTGATGCCCACCATGATGGGAAACCTCTCCTTTATCTCAAGGAAGGTGAATGGGAGCAGACAAATTGCCAATAGCAGGAAGAAGCGAAATACGGCCATCATATTATTGCAGTTTTGAGAGTTGCTCTTTGATGATGCGGATTTTCTCTTCCGCGTCGGCCTGTTTCTTGCGCTCCATGTCCACTACATTCTGCGGGGCGTTGTTGACGAAACGCTCATTGGAGAGTTTCTTCATCACGCCTTGCAGGAATCCTTCCGTATATTTGAGGTCGGCCTGCAGTTTCTTGATTTCCTCTTCAGCGTTCACCAATCCCTCCAATGGTACGGAGTATTTGGTTTGCTCCTCGATGAAGGAAGCGCCATTCACTTCCGAATTTTCGGGCACATGCTGGATTTTCTCAATGTTGGCCAGCTTGGCGATGACGGCTTCGGCCTCCTCATCGGCAGGGTTGAGGTTGTGAATCATCAGGTTGAGGGCGTTTTTCGGTGCGATATTCTTCTCAGAGCGGATGTGGCGGATTTGCTCAATCACGCTGCGGGCGTTGGCGAACCGCTTAAGCAATTCGTTGTTGATGGTGGAGCACTTCGGCATCTGGGCCAGCATCAGGGCCTCGCCGTCGGCGCGGTCGCGCAAAGCATGCCACAACTCTTCCGTGATGAACGGCATGAACGGGTGCATGATGGTGACCAGCGTCTCAAAGATGTCTGTGATCTCTTTGAATGTGGTGCCGTCAACAGGTTGTTGGAAGCCGGGTTTCACGATCTCCAGGAAGCAGGAGCAGAAGTCGTCCCATACCAGTTTGTAAATAGACATGAGGGCTTCGGAGAGTTTGTAGTTCGTGAAATCCTCCTCCATGCCATTGAGCACCTCGTTGATGCGTTCCTTCATCCAAGCCACGGCGAATTTGGTGTGCAGCGGTTGTTCTATGCTGTTATCGACACTCCAGCCCTTCACTAAACGGAAGGCGTTCCACACCTTGTTGTTGAAGTTGCGGCCTTGTTCGCACAACGCCTCGTCAAACAGCAGGTCGTTGCCTGCGGGCGAGCTGAGCAGCATGCCGAAACGCACGCCGTCGGCGCCGTATTTCTCCATCAGCATGATGGGGTCGGGCGAGTTGCCCAGCGACTTGGACATCTTGCGGTGCAGTTTGTCGCGAACCGTACCGGTGAAATATACATCCTTGAACGGAATCATGCCGCGCCACTCCAGTCCGGCCATAATCATACGGGCCACCCAGAAGAA
>DGGS01000117.1:756-8171 GCA_002392325.1 Bacteroidales bacterium UBA3868 | reverse complement strand
CACCCAGAAGAAGATGATGTCGGGTGCCGTGATCAAAGCGGAGGTGGGGTAGTAGTAGTTGATTTCCGGGTTGTCGGGTTTGCGGATGCCGTCGAATACGGAGAGCGGCCACAACCAGGAGGAGAACCAGGTGTCCATCACATCCTCATCCTGTTTCAAATCCTCTTTGTTGAGGTTCAATTCAGGATATTTCTGTTTGGCAATATTCAACGCCTCGTCGATGTTGTGCGCCACCACAAACTCATGGTTGGGCAGGTAGAATGCCGGAATGCGGTGACCCCACCAGAGTTGGCGGCTGATGCACCAATCCTTCACATTCTCCATCCAGTGGGCGTAGGTGTTCTTGAACTTGTCGGGGAAGAAGCGGATGTCATTCTTCATGACGGCCTCTAAAGCGGGTTTGGCCATCTCGTCCATCTTGCAGAACCACTGCATGGAGAGTTTGGGCTCAATCACCTCGTTGGTTCTCTCGGAGAAGCCCACTTTGTTGACATAATCCTCGATTTTCACCAAGCTGCCGGCCTCTTCCAGCAACGGGATGATGGCTTTGCGGGCCTCGAAGCGGTCCATACCGACCAGGAACTGCGCGCTTTCGCTCAGCGTGCCGTTGTCGTTGAAGATGTTGATGGTTTCCAGATGGTGCTTGATACCCAAGTTGTAGTCGTTGATGTCGTGCGCGGGCGTGATTTTCAGCGCACCCGTGCCGAACTCGCGCTCCACATACTCATCGTAAATCAATGGAATGGAGCGGTTTACGAGCGGCACAATGGCGCGTTTGCCTTTGTACTTGGCGTAACGCTCATCCTCCGGGTGCATACAGATGGCCGTGTCGCCCAAGATGGTTTCAGGGCGCGTGGTGGCGATGGTGATGTACTCACCGGGCTCGCCTTCAATCTGATAGCGCACATAGTAGAGTTTGGATTGCAGCTCTTTATAAACCACTTCCTCATCGGAAACGGCGGTCAGCGCCTTGGGATCCCAGTTCACCATGCGCACGCCACGGTATATCTTGCCTTTGTTGTACAAATCCACAAAAATGTCAATCACGGCTTCCGAAAGGTCCTCATCCATCGTGAACTTGGTGCGTTCCCAGTCGCAGGAGGCGCCCAGTTTGCGGAGTTGCTGGAGGATAATGCCGCCGTGTTTCTCTTTCCACTGCCAGGCATATTCGAGGAATTGTTCGCGGGTGAGGTCTTTTTTGTCGATGCCCTGCTCTTTCAGCATGTTCACCACCTTGGCCTCCGTGGCGATGGAGGCGTGGTCGGTGCCAGGCACCCAAACAGCGTTGAAACCCAACATGCGGGCGCGGCGAACCAGCACATCCTGGATGGTGTTGTTGAGCATGTGTCCCATGTGCAGCACACCCGTCACATTGGGCGGGGGAATCACGATGGTGTAAGCGGGCCGGCTGTCTGGCTCGGAATGAAACATGCGGTGGTCCATCCAATATTTATACCATTTGTCCTCAACAATTCTCGGATCGTATTTAGAAGCTAATTCCATATATATCTGTTTTTCAAATCTTAAATCTCTACTCTTCTACTCTTTTACTCTTTACTCTTTCCCCTTCTCCTTCAGCCAATTCATCACATTGTTGTATATGCGTTCGTCGGCGTTTTCGGTGTCGGCGGGCACGAACTTCTCGCCTGTGATGTTCTCATAGAGTTCGATATAGCGGTTGGTGATGCCGTTCACCACCTCTTCGGTCATTTCAGGCACTTGTTGGCCTTCCTGCCCTTGGAAACCGTTGGCCATGAGCCACTCGCGCACAAACTCTTTGGAGAGTTGTTTTTGCGGCAGGCCTTGGGCGAAGTTCTCCTCATAACCCTTGGCATAGAAATAGCGGGAGGAGTCGGGCGTGTGGATTTCGTCGATGAGGTAGATTTTGTCACCGGCCTTACCGAACTCGTATTTGGTATCGACGAGGATAAGTCCCTGTTTGGCGGCGATTTCGGTGCCGCGCTGGAACAGTTTCATCGTGTAGTCCTCAATAACAGCGTAATCTTCGGGAGAGACAAGTCCCTTGGCCAGAATCTCTTCCTTGGAGATGTCGGCATCGTGCTCGCCCTGTTCGGCCTTGGTGGTCGGGGTGATGATGGGGGTGGGGAACTTCTGGTTCTCGCGCATGCCCTCAGGCAGGATGTTGCCGCAGAGGTTGCGACCACCGTTCTTGTAGAAGCGCCATGCGCTGCCGCAAAGGTAGCCGCGCACAATCATTTCCACCGGGAAACCTTTGCACATCACGCCCACAGTAACCATAGGGTCGGGGGTGGCCAATTTCCAGTTCGGGCAAATGTCCTGCGTGGCATCTAAGAATTTGGCGGCGATCTGGTTCAGAATCTGACCTTTGCAGGGAATGCCTTTCGGTAAAATGACATCGAAAGCGGAGATGCGGTCGGAAGCCACCATCACCAGTA
This sequence comes from Bacteroidales bacterium UBA3868, assembly GCA_002392325.1. Lineage (GTDB taxonomy): Bacteria > Bacteroidota > Bacteroidia > Bacteroidales > WCHB1-69 > F23-D06. The sequence continues at coordinate 5,754 of DGGS01000117.1, read as the reverse complement.
CATCGTCGTTGATATTGTAAACATCACGAACTTTGCCGTGATAAACGCTCTTTTGTTTCGGAAAATTAAAATCAGTATGTGTAATTGCTGCCATAACGCTTATTTTTTTAACGGCGGCAAAGGTACGAAAAAAGGTTCAATGATTTTTATTATTTTTGCACGCTGGAAAAAAACGTGTACATGTACGATTTTGATGACATACGACCCTATAATGACAGCGAGTTTCGGGAGGCCTATTATAAACTGATGGATGACCCCCGTTTCCAGGATACCGTGGCAAAATTTCTCCCCAACTATACGGTGGAGGATTTGAGACGGGATTTTCCAAAATATCATTGTGTGGATGATGTGCAGGCCGATTTTATCCGCCGTTGGGTGGAATTGTTCGTCAAGCACTCCACTACCCGCTGCGAAATGTCCGGAATCGAAAATATCGACCCCCAGCAGGCTTATCTCTTTATCAGCAACCACCGTGATATCACCTTCGACCCGGCAATGCTGCAATACTACTTTTTCATTGAGCACCGCCGTACCTCCAAGATTGCCATTGGCGATAACCTGCTGAAAACCCCCTTGTTGGACCAGGTGGGCCGTCTCAACAAAATGGTAAAGGTGATCCGTTCTGGCTCCTTGCGCGAAAAACTGGCCAACTCGCAACGGCTCTCCGCCTATATCCAATACAGTCTTTTTGAAGAAAAAGAATCTGTTTGGATCGCCCAGCGCGACGGGCGTACCAAAGACGGAAACGATTTCACCAAACAAGGACTCCTGAAGATGGTTTCCATGGGCCACGAGGAGGATCTGATTGGAAAAATCAAACGGATGAACATTGTGCCCATGTCCATTTCATACGAATTTGAACCCTGTGCCGAGTTGAAAGCCCGCGAGATGGCCCTGAGTGAGAACGGACAGCACTATGAGAAGCGCCCCGGCGAAGATTTTGAAAGCATCAAACAAGGCATCTTTGACCCGAAAGGCCAGGTGACCTTGGTGCTCGGGAATCCCCTGCACGAAGAACTGGATAGCGTTCCGGCCGATTTGAATGTCAACGATAAACTGCACTATATCTGCAAATTAATTGACAATCAGATATATGCGAACTATAAGTTGTACGCCAACAACTACATCGCGCATGACTTGATGTACGATAATCAGGATTATGTGGAATTTTATACCGAAGAACAGAAACAGAAATTTGAGCAATATCTGCAACGAAAAGCAGTGGTTCGCGATGTGCCCAAAGAGAAAATGATGGAGTACCTGCTCCGCATTTATGGCACTCCCGTGGACAATTTTTATAAAAACCAAAACAATGGATGATTTACAACCCCCGTCGGCGATGAAAATACTGGTGATCCGGTTGAGCTCAATCGGTGACATCGTGCTGACAACCCCCGTAGTACGGGCCATTAAAAACCAGGTGGAGAATGTGGAACTGCATTTTCTGACCAAGAAAGCCAACGAGAAAATCGTGGCCCCGAACCCCTATATTGACAAAGTGCATCTGTATGACCCGGAAGATCCGAAAACGGTTATAAAAGAACTGGTTGCGGAGAATTTCGACGCGGTTGTGGATTTGCACAACAACCACCGTTCGCGCCAGGTGACACGCAAACTCCAATGCCCCGTCTTCCGCTACAATAAGGTTACCGGCAGGCGGAACATCTGTGTGATGCTGAAACTGAATTTGCTGCCCGACACCCATGTGGTGGACCGCTATTTTGATGCGGTTTCCACGCTTAATGTGCACAATGACCACAAGGGGTTGGACTTCTTTATCCCGGAAGGCGCTGATTTTGACGAGGATGACTTGCCGATGGTGTTTGAGGACGGCTTTGTGGTGATCGTTCTAGCCGGAGCCCATGCCACAAAACGCATCCCGGCTTCCAAAGTGGTGGAAATCGGCAGTATCCTTCACAAACCCATCATGCTGTTGGGAGCCAAAGATGTGTATGAGGTGGGAGAGGAGATTGTGTCGCAACTGGGCGACCGCGCCTTCAACGGATGTGGCAAGTACTCGCTTTATCAATCCTGCTCCATCCTCAAACAGGCGGATTGCGTGGTTACCGGTGACACGGGATTGATGCACATTGCCGCCGCTTTCCAGAAACCGACAGCTGTTCTTTGGGGCAGCACTATTCCCGAGTTCGGCATGTATCCGTATATGCCCGGCCACCGCGAATTGTTCCGCAATTTCGAAGTTTGCCCCCTGCATTGCCGCCCCTGCTCCAAATTGGGCCGCAAATCATGCCCCCACAAGCATTTCAAATGTATGAACAAGATTTCCGCCCCGGAAGTGGCCGATTGGGTGAACAAGTTTTAAGGAATTTTAACGATGCTGTTTGACCATCCGATAGAAATACAAGGGAACGCCCTCTTCATCTCCGATGCCCATCTGCGGACACCGGAAGATGAGGATAGCAAACAGCGTGAAACGAAACTCATCCAACTGTTGGAGTCAAAAAAGGGACAATTTCAACATCTTTTCCTCCTGGGTGATATCTTTGACTTTTGGTTCGAATATGGAGATGTGGCCCCCAAGGGTTATTTCCGTCTCTTCAACCTGCTCTATGAACTGAACGAGTCAGGTGTTAAAATATATTATTTCACCGGCAATCATGACATGTGGGTACAGGACTATTTCACACAACAGTTTGATTGCCAGGTGTTTTACAATCAACAGGCGTTTGTCCTGAACGGCAAACGCTGTCTGGTTGGACATGGAGACGGGTTGGGTGGCAGGCAGCGTCGCTACAATTTTATCAAGCGTGTTTTTGGATATAAGCCCAACCGCGTGCTTTACAGCATGTTGCATCCCAGGCATGCCTTCGCAATTGCCCGCCACTTTTCCGCCCGCAGCCGCGCCTCCCACAAACCCGAGGTTTTCACCTTTAAGAATGAGGAGGAGTTTCAAGTGCAGTATGCCCGACAAATACTTGAACAAGAGCATGTTGACTTTTTCATATACGCACACCGGCATATTCCGGTAAAATATCCGCTTGGCGAAAATTCCTGCTATTTCAATACGGGCGACTGGCTGAACAATTTCAGCTATGTGGTGTATGATGCGGATGCTCCTGCCCCGACGCTATGTATGGGCGAATAACTGCCCAAAACTGTAAAGACGCACGGCCGTCCGTCTTTACTACAAAAAACAACGATTATGACAATAGACCAAAACAACCCCATACCCGCCGACCATCGCGCCGGCTTCGTGAACCTCATAGGAAATCCCAATGTGGGCAAAAGCACCCTGATGAACCAACTGGTGGGCGAGAAAATCTCCATTATGACCTCCAAGGCGCAGACCACGCGCCATCGCATCAAGGGCATTGTCAACGGCGACAATTTCCAGATTGTCTATTCCGACCTGCCCGGCGTGCTCGACCCCGCCTACATGATGCAGAAGATGATGATGAAGTTTGTGGTGGACTCGTTGCAGGACGCCGACATTATTCTCTATTTGGTGGAGTGTGGCGAAACCAAATACAATGCCGAACTGGTTGAGAAAATCAAATTGCTTGGAAGACCGATAGTTCTTATTATCAATAAAATAGATAAATTTTCAACCGAACAGGTGGAAGAGTCCAAAGCGCACTGGCAGGAGATTTTCCCCGATGCCGATGTGTTTGCCATCTCGGCTTTGAAAGGACTGAATATTGATGCTTTGCGGGAACGCATAGTGTCGCTTTTGCCGCTTTGCCCGCCTTATTTTCCAAAAGACGCGCTCACCGACCGGCCCATGCGCTTCTTTGTTTCCGAACTCATCCGCGAGCAGATTCTTCTGCAGTATAAGAAGGAGATCCCGTACAGTGTTGAGGTAGTTGTGGATAGCTACAAAGAAGACGAAAACCTGATCCGCATCGGGGCCACTTTGTATGTGGAACGCGACACGCAAAAGGCCATCATCATCGGTAGCAAAGGCAGCGCCATAAAGAAATTGGGCACCGACGCGCGCACCTCCATTGAGGATTTTCTGCAAAAGCATGTCTTTCTGGATTTGTCCGTCAAAGTGCTCAAAGACTGGCGCAACAGCGAGTTGCTGATGAAGAAGTTCGGATATGATTATGGGGATTAATGAGACCGAAGCATCCCCTGTTTTTTGTATTTTTGCGTTCCTTAAAAAACAGTGTTCAATATGGCAATCTTAGTAAAAAACATCAAACAACTGGTACAAGCTGAACCCAAGGCGGTGAAGTTCCGCGCGGGAAAGGAAATGCAGCATCTTCCCATTATCGACAACGCCTATCTTCTTACGGAAGGGGACAAAATAAAGGATTTCGGTCCGATGTCGGAACTTTCTGCCGACAAACTGAACAAAATCAAGGAGAATATTGAGGAGATTGATGCTACGGGGCGCATGGTATTCCCGTCTTTCTGCGATTCGCACACGCACATTGTGTATGCGGGCAGTCGCGAGGTGGAATATATCGACAAAATCAAAGGACTTTCTTACGAAGAGATTGCCAAGCGCGGCGGCGGTATCCTCAATTCAGCCAAGCGCTTGCACGAAACCTCTGAGGATGAGTTGTTTGACAGTGCGTGGCTCCGTCTCGAAGAAATGGCTTCGTATGGCACAGGCGCTGTGGAAATCAAGAGCGGCTACGGCCTCTCCACCGAGGACGAGCTCAAAATGTTGCGTGTAATCCGCCGGCTCAAAGAGAAGTCACCGCTCACCATCAAAGCCAACTTTTTGGGTGCGCACGCCGTGCCGTTGCAATACAAGCAGAACCCCGACGAATATGTGGATCTCATTATCAATGAGATGATTCCTATGGTGGCCGCGGAAGATCTGGCCGACTATGTGGATGTGTTCTGCGACCAAGGTTTCTTCACCTGTGAGCAAACCGAGCGCATCTTGATGCAAGGAATCAAATACGGTTTGCGGCCCAAAATCCACGCTAACGAGATGGCGTGCTCCGGTGGCATACAAGTGGGCGTGAAGTACAATGCCCTCTCTGTGGACCATTTGGAATACACGGGCGATGAGGAAATCGC
>DGGS01000117.1:0-678 GCA_002392325.1 Bacteroidales bacterium UBA3868 | reverse complement strand
AAGGGCAGCGAGACCATGCCGACCATCCTGCCGGGTGCGGCCTTCTTCCTGGGCATGGTGTGTGCTCCGGCGCGCAAGATGATCGAAGGCGGTCTGCCCGTGGCCCTCGCTTCTGACTACAACCCCGGCTCCTGCCCCTCCGGCAATATGCAGCTGGTGCTGGCTATGGGCTCCGTAATGTACAAGATGCTTACCGAAGAGGCCGTCAACGCCACGACCATCAATACCGCATACGCCCTCGGCGAACACGAAACGGTGGGCTCCATCACCAAAGGGAAACTGGCCAACTTCTACATTACCAAGCCAATGGACACCATCTACTACATGAGCTACGGCTTCGGCAGCAATAAGGTGGAGCAATATTTCCTCAATGGAAAAAAACAATAGTTAACGCGCAATCACCAGCTTTTTTGAAATATTCCCAATCGATACGATGTAAGTGCCGTCACGCAAATTACATTGTATGGGGATCCTATTTTCCCCCTCCGCATAGAACAAGGAATTTTTATAACAGAGTCGTCCTTGCATGTCTTTGATAATAATACGCGTGATGCCAAAATTATCGGCGTTGAAAAAAATGCTGAATTGATTGGTGGCTGGATTTGGATATATGACAATGCTCTTGGCAATTTTATATGAAAAATCCTTGAAGTTGAAATAGTCGCTTAAACTGTCCAA
>DGGS01000153.1 GCA_002392325.1 Bacteroidales bacterium UBA3868 | reverse complement strand
TTTTGGGTAAATGTGTCGAAACCGGCATTGATGATGCCTTGACGCAAAAGTTGGGCCATGCGGTTGGCATTTTCGGCATTGCTTTTCCAGATTTCTTGTTCCAGATATGGAATCAATTGGCAGCTGATGTAGCGCATCTTGGAGCACAACTGGGTGCTTTGCTTTCGTATATATTTCAGATTCTCAGCCAATTCTGGGCGGAAGGCGATGACACACTCACACATCATCAAACCGTTCTTGGTGCATCCGAAACTCAAAATGTCAACGCCGCAATCTACGGTCATTTCCTTGAAGGATTTGTTCAAGGTTACCGCAGCGTTGGCGATGCGCGCGCCGTCCATGTGCAGGTACATGCCATATTGGTGGATGTAGTCCGCGATGGCTTTGATTTCCTCGCAAGTATAGACAGTGCCCAACTCAGTGCATTGGGAGATATAGACTACTTTGGGTTGCGAGTGGTGCTCAAAGCCCCAATTGATGAGGCGTGGCGCAATAAGTTCCGGTGTGAGTTTGCCGTTTTGGGTTTCTATCTCCCGCAAGGCGGAGCCGGTCAGAAACTCCGGAGCACCGCATTCGTCCACCGCGATGTGGGCGGTTTTAGCGCAAAGGATGGAGTTGTACGGCCGCACGCACGCGCGCAGCGAAACCACATTGGCGCCCGTGCCGTTGAACACGAAATAGGGCTCGGCGGAATCGCCAAAACACTTCTTTATCAATGCTTTGGCTTTCTCTGTATAAACATCGTCACCGTAGGCGTGCTGGTGATCCTGGTTGGCCGCTATGATGGCCTTCAAAATGTCGGGATGTATGCCCGAATGATTGTCGCTTCCGAAACTGTGCATAGAAAATGGGGTTAAAGGGATAAATGCGGTGAATGTGGTGAATGAGGTAAAAAGGGGGAATTATGAGGAGTGGATAGGCTGGTGTAATTGGCGGTATTGTATGAGATTATATAATTGAGCTGATAATTTGGCAGATTGTTGAATAAACGTGTTTGCAATATCAGAAGGAATGTATCCTAAGGCTTTGGCTAGATGCAATTGTGCCCGCACTTCGCCACAGGATCCTTTTGCAATATATAAAAACTGGACGATTTCTTTGGGACGATTTCTTTCAAAACCTTCTGCAATGTTGGATAGAATGGAAACCGCTGCCCGCTGAATCTGATCTTTGAACCCATAATCTCGACACTCTTTTAAATTCTCATAAATGTCAATGGTTAAATTAAAACTGTTCTTCCAAACATTTAAATCTTCAAATTTGTTATTCATAGTTGCTAAAATTATAAGTTGTTTTGTCTCAATCAACGAATTCCATTGTATTTTATTGCATTACTTTTCCCCGTGCACCGTGTACCTCATTCATCCCATGTACCCTTTCCCCCATTCACCCCATTCACCCCATTCACCTCCTGCATCCATTTCACTCCCTTGCACCTTTCCCCTTCGCAATGATTATCACCGCTCCTAAAATCAGGGCGATACCGATGGCGAGATTGAGGGTGAAGGGCTCACTAAAGACGAAAATGCCGATGAGCACGGCGGTGAGCGGCTCCAGGGCACCCAAAATGGCGGTGGCAGTGGAACCCACATATTTGGCGGCATACACCATCAGCACCAGGGCGAAGATGGCGGGCACCACGGCTAGCCAACCCACATAGAACCAACTGGTGGCGTTTTGCGGTAGCGTGAGCGGCAGACCCGCAATTAAGGAGTACACCACCATACCGAGTGTGCAGTAGAGGAGCACATAGAAGTTGATTTTGAAGGAGGACATCTGCAGGTTGCTCCGGTTGACCAATATTATATATAAGGCATACGAGAGCGCCGAAGCCAGCACCAGAATCACACCGATAGTCGATAATGTGCCAGCGCTGTCACTCCAATAGAGCAAAACCACGCCTGCTCCCGACAATGCCAGTGACACAACTGTGGTCCATGTAATGCGCTCTCGGAAAAACACCGCCATAATCACGGCCGTCATCACCGGATAGGTGAACAATATGGTGGAGGCCACGCCCGCGGCCATATAGTGGAAACTTAAGTAGAGGGTTAAAGAAGATACAATAAAAAGCAGTCCCAATCCTGTCAGTGCGGTGAATTCCTGTCGGGTGACTTTCAGCGACTCCTTACGGAAGAACATGACGACGGCGATGATAACCCATGCCAGTCCGAAGCGGTAAAACAGCACACTGTTGGTTTGCATGCCTTCCGCATACAGTTTTAAAGCGCCTAAAGGATTGGTGCCGTAGCAGACAGCGGCGGCAATGCCAGCCAGGGTTCCGATTAGCTTACGGTCGCGCATTTTCCACCTCCTCTTTCATCTCATACACCCCATTTATCCCTTGTTCCTCTTTCACCCCATGTACCTCATTTACCCCTTGCTCCCCATTCACCACATGCACCCTTTGTTCCTCCTTCATCCTCAGGTTTGTCAGCATAATGACGGCAAACGCGCCCCAGAAGGGCAACGAGAGTTTGTCAGTGTCCAAAAAATTGTTGAGGAAACCGTGCACAAAATAGGTGACCAATGCCAGCGTCATCATCAAGGCCAGCAAACGGTTGGTTTTGTCATGGCTGTGGTTGTAGGTGCGTATGCCGGTGAACAAGCTGACGAAAACCAGGGCAAGCACTGTAAGCAGTCCGGGAAATCCCGTCTCGGCGCACGGGCCGATGTACTCGCTGTGCGCGTTGCCTCCGTCGCCAAAGTCAGTGGTGATGATGGTCTTGAACTGGCTCTTCTGGAAAGGCGCATAGACAAATTGGTAGGTTCCAGGCCCCCAGCCTGTCAACGGGCGTTCGCGGATCATCCCGAAGGCGGAGTTCCAGCGGTTCAGGCGTTCCACATTGGAGGCGTCGGTGCTGATGTTGGATATCGACTGCAACTGCTCTGTCAAATTACCGGAAGCGTCTTGATTGTTACGACTCATTTTGTAAAGAATCTCCTCAGCGGAAAAATAGAGGAATGTCCCGACAATCAGTCCGCCAGCTACCAACCACGATAGTTTGATACGCAATTTGAGCACGATGAGCACACCGATGGCTACCACCAAGCTGATCCACGCCGCCCGGCTGAACGACAAATAGAAGCCGATGGTCAGAATAACCGTCAAAATGGCGTAGAAGATTTTCTTTTTAGTGGTGTTGTCGGGCAGAAAGAAACAGCAGGCGGTGATAGGCAGGAAAAACGCCAATATCGCGCCGTAGGCCGTGTGGTCGTTGTAGAAAGGACTCATAATCCAATGACCGTGAAAATCATCAAAGCCGGTTAGGGAGTGTTTGTAGGTAGTGATGACAACCACCACGGCCAAGGCCACCGCATAGCAGTTGAAATAGCGCACCGCCTTAGTCATGTCGTTTTTTACAAACTGAATCAACACCCAATAACAGGAAGTGGTGAACCATATCTTAGAGAGCCAGAATTTGATGGATACAACAGGTAACTCGCTGGTAATCACTGTAAATAACATCCATCCCAGATAGACGAAAAGGGCAATGGATATGGGGTGTGTCACCAATTTCCGATCCAAGTGCAGATCATATAGTATGCGGCATAGGAAGAGCAGAGTCAGGGCAATCATGATGATTTCCGCCGGTAAGGACAATCCGAGATGTATATCCTTGTTTTCCAGGATGACGGAAAATGGCGTGCATAGCGCCATAAGGTAAATCATCAGATCGAGGCGGAAGAGCAGAAGATAAACCAAGAATGCGGCGCCGGTCAGAAGCGGAACAATGGGTTGTTCTTTCAGAACGGCGTAAGCGTTGATGATGACAATCAGAATGCAGAAGCCAATTGTCAGCCACTGCTTCAGGGAAAGTCTATTCAACAGGTTCTTCAGCTTTTCCGGAAGGTTTTTCTTCAATTTTGTCGATCATTAAAAGCACGAAAATGGAAAGAATCAGCACGGAAAGGGTGGAGATGAGCACGATAAGAGAGCGTTTTGGGTAGCATTTCTTGTCGGCCACGATAGGGCGTTCCACCACGAACTTGACAGGCATGGAACCTTGCATGTCGAGTTGGGCATCCAGCATTTTTTGTTTGCAGAGAGCCTGGTATTTGAGGAAAGAGAACTGCATGTTCTGCAGGGCGTAGAGCCGAGGTCCCCATACGGCCAGTTTTTCCTGCTCTTTGTTCAGCCGGCTGATGGCGGCGGCGTTGCCTTGCGCCACGGCGATGGCATATTGCTGCATGACACGCTCGGATTGTCTTTCCACATCAAACACGCCGCTGTCCATACAAATGCGGATGGAGTCGTCAATGCGGCGCACAGCTTGGTCAATGGAATCCAATTGGTTGCAAAGGGCTTCGTAGGCAGCCGCGGCACGCTCGTGCTCCGTGCGGTTCTTGATGGTGTCCAGCAAGCGCAGGATGTCGTTGGTGATGTCGCAAGCCAAAGCGGGATCCTCATCCTTTACGGAAATGGATATGGCGCCGTAGCTGGTGCGCTTGATTTCAATGTTGCTGCCCATGATCTTCAGGATCTTGGTGTACCAGCCCTTGGAGTCCGTTTTCAGATCATAATGCTCGGCCAGATTGTGCATCTTTATCAAAGAATCCTTGATTTCTCGCGATTCCAATAGTTGCATCATCTGTTCGGTCTCCTCTTCCGTGGCGTATGCCTTGATGTCGAGGCGCTCGTTGTAGTTTTCCTCGTTCAACAGGATCTTGGCCATGGAGTTGGTGCGCGGTGCGTAGATGATGGCCGAGGATTTGTATTTGGGCTTGATGAGGAAAGAGCAGACAAGGGAGACCACAAAGGTGATGGCGCAGATGAAAATCAGCCATTTGCGCTTGCCCCACAAGAACTTCATCAAACTGAAGGAGTTGTATTGGTTGTTATTTTCCATTAACGGGGTTTTTTAATTGGATGTTTAATTCGTCTAATTGGGCTTCGCTCACCGGAGTAGGTGCGGGCAGCATGGTGTCGCGGCCAGCGTTGTTCTTCGGGAAAGCGATGAAGTCGCGAATGGTGTCGCAGTCGGACAGCACGGCGCACATACGGTCGAAGCCGAAGGCGATGCCACCGTGCGGCGGAGCACCATACTTGAAGGCGTCAATGAGGAATCCAAACTGGCTCTGCGCTTGTTCTTCGCTGAAATTCAGGGCTTTGAACATGCGCTTTTGCAATTCCGGATCGTGAATACGGATGGAGCCGCCGCCGATTTCGGAACCGTTGATGACTAAGTCGTAGGCGTTGGCGTTCACCGCACCAGGGTTGCTCTCCAACATGCTTTCGTGCTCCGGCTTCGGGGCCGTGAACGGGTGGTGCATGGCGTAGAAGCGTTGGGTCTCCTCATCCCATTCCAACAACGGGAAGTCAATGACCCACAGCACTTTGTATTCGCCGGCTTTGCGCAAACCGAGACGATTGCCCATTTCCAGACGGAGCGTGCCCAGTTGGGTGCGCGTCTTCATGGCCTTGCCTGACATGATGAGGATAAGGTCGCCGGGTTTCGCTTCACAGCGTTCGGCCACCGCCTTCAAATCGTTCTGGTCGTAGAACTTGTCCACGGAGGATTTGAATGTGCCGTCAGCGTTGCACAGGATATAGACTAAACCGCCTGCGCCCACTTGCGGACTTTTCACAAACTCCACCAATTGGTCAAGCTGCTTGCGGGAGTAATTGCCGCATCCGTCAACTTTGATACCGGCCACCAGTTCCGCCTCATTGAAAACCTTGAAATCCTTGTGCTGAAGCAGGTCATTGAGTTCCACGAAACGCATTCCAAAACGGGCATCCGGTTTGTCGGAACCGTAGTATTTCATAGCGTCAGCCCATGTGATGCGTTCTACAGTGTCGATATCTATGTTTTTGAAAGTCTTGAAGATGTGTTTTACCAACCCTTCGAAAATGTTGAGAATGTCCTCTTGTTCGATGAAGGACATCTCGCAGTCGATTTGGGTGAATTCGGGTTGGCGGTCGGCGCGCAGGTCCTCGT
>DGGS01000157.1 GCA_002392325.1 Bacteroidales bacterium UBA3868 | reverse complement strand
AAAAATTTTATTGAGAAAACTATCGTATAATGGTCAGCGAACCGTTATAGGTAATGGTCTTGGCTCGTCCTTTGTAATAGAAGGAGAAATAATAGACACCGTCCGAAACTCCGGAAGCGTCAAACATCTGACTGCCGAGTTGGATTTGGCCGTCACGAGAGAATGTGTCATAGTTGTCGGCCTCATACACTTTCTTACCCCAGCGGTCAAAGATGACCAGTTTGTTGTTCCGGTAACCGTCTGGATCCTCGGCATGCAAACTGGTATTCAGGTTCTCAATGGCGAACACATCGTTGATACCGTCTCCATTAGGAGTTATAACATTCGGAAACACAAGATCCTGCTCAATCACCACCGTATGCGTAATCTCATCCCCACAACCATTGCCGGTCTCTATACGGAGCGTCACATCATAATCGCCCCATTGGCTATAGATATGGTCAGGTGACACTTGGAGTGTATCCGATTCCCCGTCTCCAAAATCCCATCGGAAAGAGGCACCTTGGGCCGTCATAACGGTACTGTCCGAATAGTTAATGAAATGCACCAGTCCGCCATTTTCACCCATCATGGACACCTCAGGATCGGGTACAAATTCAGCCAAAGGACGCACACTCACATCCAAAGCATTCCATTGGTACATCGTATCCGTGCATCCATCCTTGGTGGTGGCCACACACATCACAGTATAAACACCCGCATCTTCAATAGTAAACACGGGTTCCGGAAGATTGGAGGCATACTGCATATGCCCTGAATTGTCCAGAATCTGCCACTCAAAACTTGCGTCATCCGGATAGGAATGATTAATGGCACGCAAAGTCAAGGGTGTACAACCTTGATGTTCAGACAGCTCGAAATCCGCAATGGGATTCTCAAACACTGACAAGTTCAATGTGTCTGTTCCAATACAAGTACGTTGGGCAATAGAATTGTAATATGACAAATTCGCCACATAAGCGCCCGCACTGTACACCGTAATGGACGGGGAAACATCGCCGGTGTTCCAAATACAGGACATCCCATACGGCATTGTATCAACCGACAAAACGGCCTTGTCGCCGTAGCATACGCCAAAGTCTTCGCCCAGGTTCGGATCCGGACTCTGCACCACTTGTACAAGAGCCACCGTGTCGTAATCACATCCGAAATCATCCGTCACATGGAAGTGATAGGGAATCACACCAGACTGAATGAAGCGGATATGATGATCGGTGGTGCCCGGACCTGTAACATAAGTTGAATCCGTATGCACGGAATACTCCCAAGTTTCTGGCAGCAGGGCGGAATCCAAAGCGAGTTCCCACTCGGCAATGTATCCGTTATCGCCGCTCCATCCGTCAATCACGGTCAATGTCCAAGTGCCGTTCAAACTGCATCCGACCAAAGACGAGAAGGATTGGTCGGGACGGTAAACCTGTGTCATTGCCGCCATATTGGTGGAGTCTATAATATTACTATGGATATTCTGATTCTCATACACATGCCGGTTTCCTCGGGCATATTGGTAACCGTACACCGGATTAGTGTTTTCAGACCAGCAATAATTCCACGGCTGGCCAATGGGGTTAAACGCTGGATCACATTTCTCGGCGCTGCTGTTCGCATCGCCCACCACTCCGAAATGTGCCTTGTGCGAAACCCCTCCGGTTTGTGTCCACCCCCATGGCTGTGGTATGGTGCTGGCGCATGCGGCCGATCCTGAAGAACCGTATTTGTTCATGATCTTTACCGTCTGCTGCTCAGGGCAAGTCAACGCTATATACAGATCGCCCACATAGGAATGTTCCATCTTGATGCGGAGATACAGGATATCATCCGGACTGGTAATATGGGAATGCGCTGTGAACGAGGTGAATTTCACCGGTGACTGATAAGCGCATCCCTGGCCGCAGTTCACACCATCCGGCAAGAATATGGTGTCACGCACCGTCAATGCCGCATCCTGCTCGCTGCGCATCGAATCCGCAATCCGTACGGTATGTCCATGCCCAGTGCCGAAAGTAACGTCCATCTCCTCTCCAGAGCAAACCGGACCTATACGGGCGAGTTCTCGAATCGGGGTCTTGGATGTGCGCACGCGGAAAGATACGGGCTTGGTGGATTCGCAGCCCTTGACATCCACTATATTGATGGATACATCATACCCACGGCCTGGAATAAACTGGTAATCCAGAACATTGTTTCCGTTCGTCTCGAAATCTTCAAACCCCAAATCCCATAAAAAAGTTGAATTGGCATCAGACTGGTGGTAATGTGCGTCATTTTGAGGAAACACACCATGTGCCACCAGGTGCAAGGTGTCATACCCGCAAAGATTGACATAGGCGAATCCGTCGCTTTCCACACGCGGATAGTGCGACGACAGCACGGAATCAAGTTCTATGAGGACCTCCTGACAGGGTGCCGAACATGATGTGGTCAACACATAGCCCGTTCCAGCGTCCTGCTGGTCGGACACAAACTTCAGCGTAATGGCTCCGCTTGTATTGCCGACCGATGCGGTGAACACGATTGACGAAGATGTATATGCCCGAATGAGAGAGTCGTTCAGGGCTACAAGAAGCGCATTCGGATCATCGGTGGAGGAGTCATAGATATAGAGCGTGTCGGAAGGATGCACATTGAAAGCGCTAACTTCCACTATCACAGACACATTGGTTTGTGCCGGATCAGACGAGTATATGGTAAGCTTGTCGTTTCGGTTACTCCCATATCCCGATCCGGACCCACCATTGTCATAGATAATAAAATCACAACCGCGGACAACATTAATGGATCCTCCCATATTGATTGGTGTTTGAGCACTCACAACATAGGCTATGACAAACAACAAGAGCAGTAAGAATCCTTTTTTCATAACATTACGGTTGTCTATGGCATTTCAAAATGGTAGTATTGTAAAAAAGCTTGAAGATTTTCGTCAAACATCCGTTTGGAGTACACGATTATATATGAGCCTGTGTCACCTAGCGGATAAACATTCAAAAAGTATGGGTCCTGCGCCAGTGTGTAATCATACCGGTTGATGCATCCGTCCGTCAGAATACGCTGATAATCACACGATTTTCCAGGTTTGACAAACAATTTCAATTCGGGTTGCATCTTATAGGTACCCTCCTCTTCCGTCAGTTTGCCGGCAAGATAGCAGAAGGACACCAGATTATAGTGTTCGATGGCCAGTTGGGCGGGATTCTGTTTTTGCAACTCCTCTACCCTTTTCTGTCCTATAATTTCATATAGACGACTATCCGCCCTAAACTCTGGTATTGGGGTTTGGGCGGATACTGCATAAGCGGCAAAGATCATCAATATCAGACACTTCAGCCGTCTCATGTCGCTATCGTATAATCGTTAGGGAACCGTTGTAGGTAATGGTTTTGGCCTTACCTTTGTAATAGAATGTGAAATAATAAACGCCATCGGAGACACCTGACGCGTCAAAAATCTGGGTTCCGGGTTGGATCTGGCCGTCGCGGGAGAAGGTGTCATAATTCTTAGCTTCATAAACCTTCTTACCCCAGCGGTCGTAGATAATCAGTTTGTTGTTGCGATAGCCGTCAGGATCTTCGGGATTAATATCCGTGTTCAGATTCTCAATAGCGAACACATCATTGCTTCCATCCCCATTCGGTGTGATGATATTGGGGAATATCAGATCCTGTTCAATAACCACTGTGTGGGTAACCTCACTGGAGCAGCCTGTGCCTGACTCAAGTCGCAGCGTCACATCATAATCGCCCCATTGGCTGTAAGTATGGTCCGGGGACAGGTTCACCGAGTCGGTTTCGCCATCACCGAAACTCCAATGCACGGAGGAGAGGCCTCCATCCAAGAATGTGGAGTCTGTGAACGAGGCAAAGTGCACAAGTCCGCCAGTCTCGCCCATCAGGGATCTTTCCGGATCCGGGGTGAATTCCGCAACCGGTTGCGCATTCACATGCAGGTAGTTCCACCGCAGGACAGAATCGCTACAACCATCAGCCGTGTAGCAAATCAACTGCACTGAATAAACGCCTGGCTCATCCAGATGGAACACCGGTTCCTTTTGGTTTGAATATAAAATCGTATGCGCAGTCTCATCCAATATTCTCCAGCGATATTCAGAACTGTCGGGGGTTGTCCGGTTCAACATCTTCACCGTCATAGGCGCGCAACCTTCCACCACATTCGCCTCCCAGTCAAACAGCGGCATGGGGTAGAATGATATGTTGATGGTATCCGTGCCTCGGCAGGTAAGGGTGTTGGCATCGTTAGAAGTCTCCATAACCAGAATGTACTGGCCTGCTGACATCACCTCCAGAATTTGGGAAGTATCACCTGTATTCCAAGTGTAAGTCGTATTATCCACCTCAAAATGAGGGTCAAGGACAGACTTCAGGCCATAGCATTGAACCAAGTCCTCACCCAAATCCGGTTGGGGTGATTGCGTCACATGCAGCACCATGGTTGTATCATAGACACAACCTAAGTTATCCACCACATGGGCCACATAGTCCACATCGCCCGCTTCGGTCGGGATAATCGTTCCTTGTTCGGCACCAGGACCCGTTATGTACACGGAATCCAACACAACATCATAACTCCAATCCTGGGGCACCAAGTTGGGGTTAAGAGCAAGCTCCCAACCGCAGACATAACCATTGTCGCTTCCCCAAGCGTCGAACACCTCAATAGCCCATTGACCATTCAACGGACAGTTCTGCAATTTTTGGAAGAAGTTATCATCGGGGTGATACACATTGGTCATGTTGGCCACATTAGTGGAATCCACATAGGGTGATGAGGTTCCGTGCGGATTGTTCGCGGAGATGTGGTTACAGCTCTCGTACACCCATCCGTTACCGCACGCATACTGGTATCCTTGCGCCGTATTATTAGACCAGCAATAGTTCCAGCATGTGCCGATCGGACTTTGGGATGCGTTACATTTATCAGTTCCGTCGGGTTCATAATACAAGCCGAAGTAAGAACTGGTCGGGCCAGGCGTGCCCTGCCATCCGCGGTCCGCTGACGGAATACTGGACAAGCAGGATGTTGAACCGCTACCACCATATTTCATGATGGTCGCATACTGTCCGTTCGGGCAAACCAAGCGAATATAGATATCGCCGATCCATGAGTGTTCAATAGCCAGACGGACATACAGGATATCGTTCGGAGAAGTAATTTTGGCGGAAGAGGCAAAATCCTCAAAGGTCACGGGTGACAAATAGGAGCATGTACCATTGCACTCCACCCCATCGGGCAAGAAAATGGTATCAGCCACCGCCAGTGTGGTTGTCATCTGTTGGCTAACCGTATCGATCTGGATATGGGAGATCATATCGTAACCCACGGAAATATCCAAAGGTTGCCCTGTACACACTTCAGGCAGCCCCACCACTTCACGGATCGGGTTTGCCGATGTGCGCACGCGGAAAACCTTGGGATTCGCCGACTCGCAACCATGGTTGTCCACAATGGTCAGCGTAACATCATAACCCGCACCAGCTTCAAAATTATAGTTGAGTACATTTCCGCCTACGCTCTCAATAAGTGTGTCGGTCATACTCCAACGGAACAGAGACGTGGCATCGCTTTGGGTATAGTTGAAGTTGTTGTCGGGATAACTGCCCCGCACCACCAAACGAACGGTGTCATAGGGGCATACATCCATATAGAAATACCCGTCTGTAGGATCCAGAATCGGATATTTGGTGGATGCGGCAAAATCATACTGGATGTTCACACGCTGGCACAACTGCACACAACCAACAAGCATCCTGAAGCCTGTGCCCTCGCCGCTGCCATCGGTTTTGAAACGGACGGTCAGTTCACCATTGGTACGGATTGTGGCCGCATAGTGGAGCGTCACATTTCCATACACCGCCACCAGGGAGTCGTTCAAGACTGCCAACAGCATGGAATCATTCACATTAGGACCGTCATAGATGAAAACCGTATCACTGGGGTGCACATTGAACATGTCCAGCGGGATAGCCACCTCCACTGCGCCATGGTTGGACTGGTTGGAGATCAGGGTTATATGGTCATCACGATTCGCGAAATAGTTCCCATTCTCACCACCGCTGTCATAAAGGTTGAAATCACAACCGGTTTGCGGGGATATGGATGAACCCAGAACCAGCGTCTGAGTTTGGGCTTGGGCTGCGATTACGCCCAAAACGAACATCAATAAAATGGATATCTTTTTCATAGAAGTAAGGTTTCGATTAATAAACATATTGCTGCAGATTAGCACGCTCCTCCTCCTCGTAACGGAATTTTGGAAGGACTAGCACATAATAACCAGGGGTATGCAAACGGATGGCATTCACCTTTGTGTCGTCCTGCGGCAAATCATAATCAAACGGATTGATGGCTCCGGTGCGGATCATCTCGGCCTCATTCACGCGGACACCGCTTTTGGCGTACTGCTCGATATAGCCCAAGACATTGGCACCTTCCACACTCTTACCCGCCACTTTGGCAAAGTTGGTCATTTTATAATTCAAACAGAACAGCTTGGCGAAATCGTTCGCATACATCTGGTCGATCTCGGCTTGCGTGAACACTTGATACATCCGGTCGTTCAGCACAAATTCACTCTTCTGCTTCTGACAAAATCCCGTAAGCACCAGCCCCAGGATAAAACAAAACATGACGGTCTTTTTCATATTTTCAAAATCTTTATTAAAACTTGCAAAAATAATAAAATTAATAATATAGCGACAAAATATTTTTCTTTTTATCTACTATGTCGCAAGCATGAAGAACAATGTTACAAAAAGGGGGTTATTTTTTGGAAATCGGATTCTTATTGTCTATAAACCAGCGCATTACATCCACGACATCGTTCTCCTCATATTGTTTGGAGAGCTGTGTCAGAATCTTTTTTTCATCGGCGCCTGCATTTTTCAACCGTTCAACATCCGCTAAAATCTGTTGAAACAAATCCTTAGGAACGCTTCGGCGGCCCGTTTTCAGGCAAACATCACAGCCGCCACATGGCGAACTGTTCTTTTCCCCGAAATAACGCAGCAGCAACTGGCTCCGGCAAGTCTTGTCGTCGGTCACATAACGCCTGACGGCCTCCAGACGCTCCATGGCCTTTTGTTTCCGGTTCTCATAGACGACCGGATCAAAGTAGATGTACTTCTCCCGAATCCGGTCCTGCAGGAAAATCAGCAAGGGGATCTCGCTTTGCGGCTGATAGGAAAGCACCCCGATTCTATGGAGCGTGTGCAAGCGTTCAACGACCTCTTCTTCAGGCAGTCCCATGCGGCTGGCGACCAGAGATTCATCAATCATGACATACTGGGTAAACACGCCCCCATAAGAGCGAAGTAGTGTCTTCACGAACTCGGCCATGTCCGGATTTTTCTCCTCATAATCCATCAATGCTGCGCTATCCATTTTGAAATGGATTTGGGAGGTTTCGCGCAAGTGTTCTGACAATGCGATCATGCCGGCGCACTCCAGAAATTTCACAGCATTGAAAAGTTGCACCACATCCATTTTCATCTGTCGCGCGTGCTGTTCAAGATAAAACGGGTGAATGGAGTTTTTGCCTGTCCCCATTTCAATATGGTAATGCTGGCAAAGCTGCTCATAGACCATACGCACCTTATCGAGCGGCGGGAACGAGAGTGTGTATGAGCGGGAGAGCTGGCGGAGGTCATTGGCGTCATAGAGCAGGATGGCCACGGCGGGTTTCTCGTCACGCCCGGCGCGCCCCGCCTCCTGAAAGTACGCCTCCAGCGAGTCAGGCACATCAATATGGACCACAAAGCGCACATCGGGCTTGTCGATGCCCATACCGAAAGCGTTGGTGGACACGATAACGCGGGTTTTGCCGGTCATCCAGTCGCTCTGTCGCTGGTCTCGAACTTTGGCATCCAGTCCGGCATGGTAAAAGTCGGCGGAAATGCCGTTCTGGCGCAGGAATTCGGCCACTTCGGCGGTCTTGCGGCGGTTGCGCACATACACGATGCCCGTACCGGGATAGCGCTGCATAATACGGAGCATACGACCGTTCTTATCCTCCTCTTTCACCACAAAATAGGTCAGATTGTCCCGCTTGAAACTCTTCTGGAAGACATTTTCCGCCTTGAACTCTAACCGGAATTGGATATCCTTCACCACTTCGGGCGTAGCGGTCGCGGTAAGCGCCAGAACCGGCACATCCGGAAACACTTTCCGGATTTTGGCAATCTCAAGATACGGAGGGCGGAAATCATAGCCCCACTGCGAGATGCAATGGGCCTCGTCCACCGCAATCATCTTCACGGGCATTTTCTCCAAGTTTACCCGAAAAGTGTCCGTCTGAAGCCGTTCCGGAGACACATAGAGGAAGCGGTATTCCGGATCGAACATCACATTCTGCACGGCATCCTGGATCTGGCTGTAACTCATCCCGGAATATAGGGCCGCCGCCTTGATGCCTTTTGCGCGCAGATGCGCCACCTGATCTTTCATCAGGGCAATAAGCGGGGACACCACTATGCAAAGACCCTCCAGCGCCATGGCAGGCACCTGGAAGCAGATGGACTTTCCCCCGCCCGTCGGAAGCAATGCTAAGGTGTCTTTCCCCTCCAGTACCGAAAGGATAATATCCTCCTGCAACGGACGAAACCCGTCATAACCCCAGTATTCTTTCAATATCCGGTGGATCCGCTGCGAAATTTCAGTTTTCATAACAAGGTTGCAAAGATACAAAAAAGGGATGAGCGATTGCGCACTTGGCTTTTTGACATCCCTATATAAATGATTTTCAAAAACATACTGACAAACAACACCTTACACAATATATTCGCTTAAAATTCGTTAATAAAAAGCCGATTTGCCAAAAAATATTGTATCTTTGCCGACTTTAAAATTTGAAACAATGGGAAGAAAATCCTTTTTTTATATTATCCTCACTTTTTTATGTGTGATGTTTTTAGGGTCTTTTTCATCCTGCAGCACTACTCAAAGTGAGACCAAAGCCAAAGCAAGCTACTCTAAAAAACGCACGCGGCACCAGCCCAAGTGGAACTCCACCACTTCACAGACAACCACCTATCACATACGGAAACACAACACCCGTAAGAGCCGCAACCACTGACCTTTCTAAACGACCGCTTGATTTATGAGAAAAATTCGCAATGCTATTTATATAGTACTAAATGTATTGTTTTTTGTCGCCACCTGCGGGCAGGCCATCGCGCAGGAAAACCACATCCAATTCAGCGTGGTGAATGACACGGCACACATCGACTCCAGCATCCCGGAAGACACGCTGGGCGACAAACTGAACTTCGACGAGGACCTGGCCTCACTCGACAATGTGGACCACGGCGACGGCATGCTGTTCACCTATTTCAACTGGATGCCAGGGTACGGCCTCTACCAGAACTTCGACATTATCCGTATTCACTATAGGCATGTGGGTTCCGCACCAAAAGACACGATTGTACTGGACGGATACCACCATCCCGCCAATTTCCAAAAGACCTCCGACTACGGATGGCGCCATCGCCGAATGCACCGCGGTGTGGACTTGGGTTACCCCACCGGAACCCCGGTCGCGGCAGCTTGGGATGGTCAAGTGCGAATCTCAAAAGGCAATAATACAGGCGGTTACGGGAATCTGATTGTGATCCGCCACGACAATGGACTGGAAACCTACTACGCCCACCTCTCCAGAAGATTGGTCAATCCTGGACAGATGGTGCACGCGGGCGACATTATCGGACTGGGCGGCAACACCGGCCGCTCTTACGGCTCACACCTGCACTTCGAGATCCGTTATTTGGGACAAGATATCAACCCAAACCGACTGGTGGATTTCGCCAACTACAAATTGAAATATGACACTATGTATGTGTCCGGTTACAGCGTTTCCACACCGGCGCCGGTCCAAAAAGACCCGACACAAGCCGCACCCGCAAAACCCCAAACCTCCGTCGCCTACTACCGTGTCCGTAAAGGCGACAATCTGGGCAGAATCGCACAAAAATACCACACTACTGTTTCCAAAATCAAAAAACTCAACCATCTCAGAAGCGATTTCATCCGTGAGGGCCAGCGCTTGCGCGTCAGATAAACTCTCGCCATGAGACGGTTACTGTGCCTATTCCTTCTGCTATTCAGCGTGACAACACTCACGCATGGGCAGGCATATTCCGAAGATTTCAGTTTTTTCCGTTCCGGCCAAATCGCCGTTATCACCCATAATGACACATTGGCATACCCGTGGGCAGGCGGCATCAACGCCATACACTTCTCCGAAATCGATTTGGACATGGACGGCACTCCCGATTTGTTTGGCTTCGAAAAACACGGGAATCGAATACTCACATTCCTACGCAGAGGTGAGCACTACGAATACGCTCCCGAATACGCCAAACTATTTCCCGAATTGCACGACTGGGTGATTCTGCGCGACTACAATTTCGACGGCAAACCCGACATCTTCACTTACGGTTTAGCCGGCATCCGTGTCTTCCGGAACACATCCACCTCAACCCTTGATTTCCAGTTGGTCACCGATCAACTGCAAGCTTATTATTACAATGGTTATGTCAACATTTTCGCTTCTCCTGACGA
The DNA here is from genome assembly GCA_002392325.1 of Bacteroidales bacterium UBA3868. Classification (GTDB taxonomy): domain Bacteria; phylum Bacteroidota; class Bacteroidia; order Bacteroidales; family WCHB1-69; genus F23-D06. The sequence continues at coordinate 2,433 of DGGS01000157.1, read as the reverse complement.
TTATCTGATTGTGGAAGACATAGACAATGACGGGCATTTGGACATCCTAAATTTCTGGGTATTAGGAAAATATGTTCATCATTTAAGAAATCTGAGCAATGACCCGGAACTTTTTGACTTTCATCTGGAGTCGGAGTGTTGGGGGCACTTTGAGGAAGCCGCCGACAACAATACCATCACGCTCTTTTCCGACTGTAACAGCAAAAACGGAGTTGAAGAGGGACCTGTGCGCCACACCGGCTCATCTATGATGCTGCACGATTTTGATCACAACGGATTGAAGGATGCGCTCATTGGAGATGTTGATTCGCCGAACCTGATCCTGCTCTACAACCACGGCACTGCGCAGGATGCCCGCATGACCGCCCAGGACACGGCCTTCCCGCCAGGCAATCCCGTAAGATTGTTCTCCATGCCTGCGCCCTCACTCATCCAACTGCCTGGCCACGACTCCCCTGCCCTGCTCGTCTCCCCTTCAGACCCTTCGTTGAACAAGTCACAGGACCTCAACAGCGTTTGGCGGTACGATTATGACACTGTATTGCAACAATATGTACTCTCCAACACTGCTTTTTTACAGGAAGAAATGCTGGACGCCGGCAGCGGCTGCCGTCCTGTGCTGTACGACTGGAACAACGACGGACGAATGGACCTGTTCCTCGCCAACTACGGCAGTTTCGACAGTGTGGCGTTTGTCAACGGTTTTCCCGTTCCCTACTTTTCCTCCTCCATCCAATATTACGAAAATGCAGGAACTGTTTCACAACCAGTTTTCCAACTGCAAAACGAAGACTTCGGAAACTTGAAACAATTGGGATACAGAGCATTGCATCCCACATTCGGAGATTTTGACGGCGATGGGCTGGTGGACATGTTATGTGGTTTGGAAGACGGCACATTGCTGTTGGTGCACCACGATCGGCTGGTCTCCGACTCTGGCAGAGTTGTCCCTAACTTCATGGACATTGATGTCGGCAAATACAGCACGCCCACCTTTTTCGATTTGGACCAAGACGGACGCAACGATCTGATTATCGGCAACCAGCGCGGACTGCTGAGTTTTTACAGAAACAACGGCATTTGCGGAATACTCAATTTTGAGCACATCACCGACTCGCTGGGGGGCGTGGATGTCCGTGATCCTGAGCAGTCCTATTTTGGCTATAGCGTCCCCTGTTTTTACCGTGACTCTTTACATGGAACGGCGCTCTTCTGCGGCAGTGAAAAAGGCAACATATTCTATTACAAAGATATAGACGACAATCTTTATGGGATTTTTGCTGATGGTGGAATCATTTGGGAAAGTGAGGACGCAAGCTGTCATTATTGCGCTTCTCAACTGCGGGAGGGCCGGCGCGCGGGTGCCGCCATCGCCCGTTTGGACGGAGATGCCTATCCCGACCTTATCGTGGGAAACTACGCCGGCGGTGTCGCTTACCTCCAAGGCAGGACGCCTGTTATGCACCATTCGGCGGTTTCATATCCTACATCCACCCCATTCCGCGCATTTCCGAACCCCACCTCCGGAATTTTGACCATCGAAAGCGACATTCCGGTTGAAAACGCCGTGTTTTACGATATCACCGGCCGAATCCTATTTCAATCAAATGGGAACATCTTCAATATCAGCGCACTGCCCGATGGGTTATATATTTTGGAAATCAACCGCAACACCAGAATGAAAATCTTAAAATCAACGAGATAAACCCAATAACGACAACTATGATCATCTTCCACAACAACAAGCCCATAGAACTCAACAATCAGGCGGAATTTGACAATTTCGCCCGCAACTTCCGCATCATCCACGCCGCAGGCGGCATCGTGCGCAACGAACAGGAAGCGATTCTGATGATTTACCGTCTTGACAAATGGGATTTTCCGAAAGGCAAGGTGGAGGCGGGCGAGCAATATGCCGAAGCCGCCATACGCGAAGTGGAAGAGGAAACCGGATTGAAGGACATCACGCTCGGTGAACCTCTGCCCAGCACTTTCCACACCTACGAGTTGCGTGGCGAACCGATTCTCAAGGAGACGCACTGGTACGACATGCGCGCGCACAGCCAGTCGCTGACTCCGCAAACGGTGGAAGACATCACTGAGGCAGTATGGGTGCCCTTTGAGGAGGTGCGCCAGAAACTGGAGCAATCCTACCTGTCGTTGAAAGCACTGTGGAAAGAAGTTTATAGATAATAATTGATAGATAATAATTGATAGATAATAGTTTATGGGCCGATATTTTGCGACATTCTTTTTTTCTCTGCTGGCATATATCCTTTCAGCACAAGATATATCAGGCTATTGGCAAGGTGTTTTGTATGTTACCAAAACCGACACACTCACCATCGGCATGTTGGTGGAGCAGCATGGCGACTCGTTGAATGTGGTGATGGACAGTCCGGACCAATACTACAATGATATCGCCACAACGGA
>DGGS01000067.1 GCA_002392325.1 Bacteroidales bacterium UBA3868 | reverse complement strand
ATGCAGTCCACGCACAACACCATTGGATCGCAAGTGGCCCAGCACCTCAAATGCCACGGCTACAACTGCACCTACTCGCATCGGGGCACCTCATTCGACAGCAGTCTGCTTGACGCCTACCTCCAAATGCGGGCCGGTGCCATCCGTAGCGCGCTGGTGGGCGGCCACGACGAGATGACAACCGAATACTTCAAAATGCTGGGCAAAATCGGCTACTGGAAAAATGGGGATATCAGCCCTGACACGCTCCGCAAAGCCGACACATCTGGTTCGCTTTCCGGCAGTTGCTCATTGAACATGCTGCTGACCGACCATGCCGACGCTGACACGCTTTGTCAATTGGCCGGCATGGACATGCTTTACGAGCCCACGATTGACGAGCTTCGCACCGCTGCCGAGCGCCTGCTTCAGAAGGCCGGGCTGACCGTCGGAGAACTCTCCGCCGTGGTATTAGGATTGAGCGGCGACCGCGACAATGACCGCGTCTATCTGGATTTCAGGAATGCGTTATGCCCGGACACACCAACCGTTTGGTACAAACACCTTTTCGGCGAGTCGTTCTGCGCCTCCGCCTTCGGCGTGTATGTGGGCGCTGAGTGTTTGCATAAAAAACTCATACCCAGTCATTTATTGTATAATACATCGGAAGAGATTTCCAATCCGAAGTATATTCTGGTGCATAATCATTTCCAAAACAAAGACCATTCCTTAATTCTGCTTTCATTATGATATTGTTAATCATCCTTATCATCATCCAATCGGTATTGCTTGTGGCGGCGCAGAGTCTGCTGAAAATCTCCGTAGAGTTGTTCGGCAAATTCAGCTGGTCGTGGCAGTATTTCAAGACAGTGTTCACCACCTGGCAATTCGCCGCGTCGGGGGCCTGCGCGCTAGCCGCCATGCTGGTGTGGATGTATGTGCTGAAGCACTATCAGTTCAGCGTGGCATACCCACTGCTCTCCATCAGCTACATCATCGGCCTGCTCTCCGCCCAGTTCATCTTCCACGAAGCAGTCCCCTTCACCCGCTGGATTGGCGTGGTGATTGTGATGATTGGAGTGTTTTTTATTGTGAAGTAAGAGATAGATATGCTGCCTCCGGCAGCCAAAGCTGAAAAAATGACTATATTTGCCGACTGAATTTAAACTACACGAACTTTTTTGCTTCTCTATTCATTACATCCCAACTTTATCAAAATTATGAAAAAACTCATCCTTATCATAACTGCCGTACTCTTTGCTTCCAGCGTCGCGTTCGCGCAAACGACTGCCGGCACGGAGGTTACTGGCGAGAAAAGAACCGCTTTGGTGACCGCCATTGAGAAAGCGCACAAACAGCTTTCCACCCTGTCGGCCAACTTCACTCAGGAAAAGAAATCATCGCTGCTCACCGAAAAGGTGACACAAAAGGGCAAAATGATGTACAAATCGCCGAAACAGCTGCGCTGGGAATACACTTCGCCCAAAGCCACCACCGTCATCTTCACCAATGGCAAAGTGTTGCTGAAAACCGACAAAGGCACAGTTTCGAATCCCAATAAAATGCTCGGCGAAATGGGCAACATGATCATCAACACCATCAATGGCACCTTTCTGAAAGACAACGCCGACTTCAACGCCCGGTATTACAAGGACAAGTCCGGCAACATCACCGCGGTGCTCACTCCTCTCAACAAGAAAATCAAAACCTACTACAAGAACATCACCATTACGCTGAACGGCAGTAGCCACTTGGCCGACAGAGTGGTACTCAACGAGGCCAATGGCGATGTGACCACCATCATCTTTTCCGACAAGAAAACCAACACCACCCTTTCCGATACGCTTTTCAAATAGTCCCGCCCATGTTCAAAGACAACTTGTTTACCATTGTTTCTGAAGATTTGTCCGACAGCAAAGCTGGTTTCATCGTCCATCTCAATCGCGAGCACTCAATTTATTCCGGGCACTTTCCCAACGACGCCATTACGCCCGGTGTGTGTGTTGTCCAGATAGCGGTGGATCTGTTTTCCCATCTTATGCGGGAAGAATACCATCTGGCGCGGGCCAAAAACATAAAGTTTCTTCAAATCATTCGTCCTGAAGAGCATGATACCATCCATTATCAGCTCACATGGGAACCGCTTGATGATAAGACATTTGGCGTCAAAGTGGTGGTCAGCAACGATGATGCTGTTTTCACTAAAATGAGTATTCAAGTAAGCAAGAACTAATGGCAGCGGACAAGGCGACATTGAGAGAACTGGGCATCTGCATCATCATCCCCACCTACAACAATGCGGGAACCATAATAGATGTAATTCACTCTGTATCTGAATATTGTAATGACATTCTGGTGGTTTGCGACGGCCCCACTGACGGTACGGAGGAACTGGTGCGTCAGTGTGATACCCCCGTGCATGTCATCGCCTACCAACCCAACAAAGGCAAAGGCACGGCGTTGGCAACGGGGTTCCGCGAGGCGCTGAAACTCGGCTTCCGCTATGCGATCACATTGGATTCCGACGGCCAGCACTACGCCAGTGACATTCCTGCTTTTGTGGAAGCCATCCAAGCGCATCCAGACGCGCTCATCATCGGCAGCCGCGGACTGAAGCACGACAACATGCCACAGAAGAACACCTTCGCCAACAAGTTTTCCAATTTCTGGTTCACCGTGCAGACAGGCAAAAAACTGCCTGACACGCAAACCGGTTACCGTCTCTATCCGTTGCGCAAAATGGGCACCATGCGGCTGATCACCTCGCGCTACGAAGCCGAGCTGGAAATGCTCGTACGCTCCGCCTGGCGCAACATTTCCATTATTCCCATCCCCATCAAAGTCTATTACCCGCCGCAAGAGGAAAGAGTCTCCTTTTTCCGTCCGGGCAAGGACTTCACCCGCATCAGCATCCTCAACACCTTCTTCTGCTTCGCCGCCATCCTGTACGGTTATCCCTCCATGCTGATCCGGAAAATCTTCCACATCTAAAATCGGAAATAATCACAACTAGATTTTATTTGATAATAAATTTCACATATATGTTAAACATATGTGAAAATATATTATCTTTGCAGTCTTGAAAATACAGATATAATACAATAAAAATAGAAGACCATGTAACCGCTCTTTCCATTGATTCCAGAAAATTGCGTTTATATTGTCTGCGCATTTCTGATCAAATACTTATTGTAGGCAACGGTGGAGTGAAGGATTCTCGCACTTACCAAGAAAATGAGAAATTGAGTGGTTATGTAATTGATTTACAAGTATTTGACAAAATACTCACCGAAGCCAGAAAAGACGGTTCCATCACGATTGAAAAAAATGTCATTACAGGTATTGAAAGAAAAATATTTCAATTATTATGAAACGGAAAAACAACATTCGGATTTATTCAACCATTTTGCAAGACTCCCTCGATTCGATTACTCCTCAGGAAAGGGCAGCGTTTGACCTTAATTTCAGTATTTCTGAAAAAATTTACCAGACATTGCAGGAAAAAGGGATGACTAAACGTGACTTGGCACGATTAACAGGGAAAAAAGAATCTGAAGTGTCAAGATGGTTTTCTTTCGGGCATAATTTCACATGCAAGACTATCGCACTCATTCAAATGTCACTCGGAGTTACTATTGTGCAAGTCCCGCAATAAGTTTTGTGTATTGTTCTAATCTTCCACATCCACAAATAGGGCTGAAACTCGTTTATTTTATGAAAGTTTTAAGGTACTTTCATCTTCAGGATTGAAAAACGCCAAAATGTCAGTCCCAATCTTTGGCATAAATTTTGCGATTAACCGAATGCTTTTTTTTCAATTCTATATTTAAAAACCAATTATAAATAACATATTTATGCAAACAGGTAATATCAATGTCAAAACCGAGAATATCTTTCCGGTAATCAAGAAATTCTTATACTCCGACCACGAAATTTTCCTTAGAGAACTGATTTCCAATGCGGTAGATGCCACGCAAAAGATCAAGACGCTGGCCACGCTGGGCAAAACCGACAGCGAACTGGGCGACCTCACCATTGAAGTGAAGGTGAACAAGGATGACAAGACCATCCGCGTCATTGACCATGGCATCGGTATGAGTGCTGAGGAAGTGGACAAATACATCAATCAAATCGCTTTCTCCGGCGCCGAGGACTTCCTTTCCAAGTATAAAGGACAGGATGCCGCCAACATCATCGGGCACTTCGGACTGGGTTTCTACTCCTCCTTCATGGTGGCCGACCGCGTGGACATCCTCACCAAATCGCACACCGGTGCAAAAGCCGTGAAGTGGAGTTGCGACGGTTCCACCGAGTTCACCATGGAAGAAATTGACAAGAGCGAGCGCGGCACCGAAATCGTTCTGCATGTGGCCGACGACGCCCAAGAGTTCCTGGATGAGAACAAGATTGTGGGATTATTGACCAAATACTGCCGTTTCCTGCCCATCCCTATCCGCTGTGGCAACAAGACCGAATGGCGCAAGCCCGAACCCAAACCGATGGACGAAAACACCGAAAACAAAGATGAAAAACAGGAAGAACCGAAGGAAGAGGCCGTGCAAGTGCCTCGTATCATCAACGATACAGACCCTATCTGGCAGAAATCGCCTTCTTCCCTCACCGATGAGGACTACAAGAAGTTCTACCACGAACTCTATCCTATGAATTTTGAGGACCCGATGTTTCAAATCCACCTCAATGTGGACTATCCCTTCAACCTCACGGGCGTACTCTATTTCCCGAAAGTGAAAAACCAACTCGACCTGAAGAAAAACCGCGTGCAACTCTATTGCAATCAGGTATATATCACCGATGAGCTGGAAGGCATCATCCCCGAATTCATGACACTGTTGCACGGTGTCATCGACTCGCCCGACATTCCGCTGAATGTGTCGCGTTCCTACCTGCAATCCGACTCCAATGTGAAGAAAATCTCCACCTACATCAGCAAGAAGGTGGCTGAGAAACTGGAATCCATGTTCAAGGAGAACCGCGAGGACTTTGAAAAGAAATGGGACGAACTGAAAGTGTTCCTGCAATACGGTTCTTTGACGGATGAGAAATTCTACGACAAGATCAAGGATTTCTATCTTCTGAAAAACACTGAAGGTAAATATTTTACGATTGAAGAATACCGTAATCTGGTGAGTGCGCTGCAGACCAACAAGGACGATATGGTGATATTGTTGTATGCCGCCAACACCGACGAACAGCACCTGTACATCCAAGCCGCCAAAGAGAAGGGGTATGATGTACTGCTCATGGACGGTTTCCTGGACGCTCACGCCATCAATATGCTGGAGCAGAAGAATGAGAAGATGCGTTTCACGCGCGTAGATGCCGATGTAATAGAGAAATTGATTGAGAAAAAAGATGAGGTTTCACCATCAAAACTATCCGACGAGCAGCAGAAAAACCTGAAAGAGTATTTCGACAAGGATGTGGACAAGAGCAAATACACCGTGATGGTGGAGAGTTTGAGCGAAACCGACCTGCCGGTGATCATCACCCAAAACGAGTTCATGCGCCGTTTCAAAGACATGGAGAAAGTGTCCGGCCAACAGGGCATGTATGGCGGTTTCGAGCACTACAACATTGTGGTGAACGGCAACCATCCGCTGGCACTGCGCGTATTGGACGAACAAGACGAGACAAAGCGCGGCAAACTGGTGCAACAGATGATTGACCTTGCCTTGCTTTCACAGAACATCCTTACGGGAGAGAAACTCAGCGAGTTTGTGAAACGGAGCTATGAGATATTGTAAAAAGCAAAGAAGGCGCGAATTTCGCGCCTTCTTTATTTTTATTTATCCAAGAACGAGAATATCGACTTCTCGAAGTTCTCGCGGGCGTAGTCGGCGGTTACCGTAATCTTCTTCTTGTTCATGCTGGGAAAGTCGAACATGGCGTCCGTCATGATTTTCTCCACGATGGCACGCAAACCGCGGGCACCAAGTTTCAGTTCCACGGCCTTTTCCACAATGTAATCCAACGCCGCATCCTCAAAAGTGAGCGTGATACCGTCCATCTTGAACAACTTCACATATTGCTTCACCAGCGCGTTCTTCGGTTGCGTGAGAATCCGCTTCAATGCTGGGGCATCCAACGGGTTCAACGAAGTGATGACCGGGAAACGGCCGCACAACTCCGGAATCAAACCGAACTGCTTGATATCCTGTGCGGAAACATACTGCAGCATGTTGTCCTTGTCAATATTGCGGTTTTTCTTGTTGTAGCCAATAGCGTTGGTGTTCATGCGTTCTCCAATAATCTGTTCCAGATTGTTGAACGCACCACTGCCGATGAAGAGGATATTCTGCGTGTTCACATGGATAAACTCCTGCTCCGGATGTTTGCGCCCGCCTTGTGGCGGCACATTCACAATAGAGCCCTCCAATAGTTTTAACAGCGCCTGCTGTACGCCCTCGCCCGACACATCGCGTGTGATGGACGGGTTTTCAGAGCCCTTGCGGGCCACCTTGTCAATCTCATCAATGAAGACAATGCCACGCTCAGCCTTGGCCACATCGTAATCGGCGGCTTGCAGCAAACGGGTCAGAATCGATTCCACATCCTCACCCACATAACCGGCCTGCGTGAAAACAGTAGCGTCTGCAATGCAGAACGGAACTTCCAGCAATTTGGCTATCGTTCTGGCCAATAATGTTTTACCAGTACCCGTCTCGCCTATCAACAGGATGTTGGATTTCTCAATTTCAACTTCATCCTTATCCTCGTCTTTATACTGCAAGATACGCTTGTAGTGATTATAGACAGCCACAGAAAGCACCTTCTTGGCCTCATCCTGACCAATCACATAATCATCCAGACGGGCTTTGATTTCGTGAGGTTTGAGCAGGTTTATCTTCAGGGATTCCACGGCGGTGCGCTTCGCCCGAGCATCCATGTCACGCATGATACCATCGATGGTCTGCACACAATCGCCGCATATAAGACCAGAAAGACCAGCTATGAGAAACTGGTCTTCCGGAATATGTCGTCCACAGAAACTACATGTTCTGTCTGATTTTCTTGTTTTTGCCATTATTTTCTGCGCTCGTTGGAGAGTACCTGGTCGATAAGACCATATTCTTTCGCTTCGGAGGCGATCATCCAGTGGTCGCGGTCGCAATCCTTCCAAACCTGGTCGAAATCCTTGCCCGTGTGTTCCGCGATGATCTCATAGAGCTCGCGTTTGATCTTCATGATCTCCTGGGCTTCGATTTCAATGTCGGAGGCCTGGCCTTGCGCGCCACCCATCGGCTGGTGAATCATCACACGG
>DGGS01000009.1 GCA_002392325.1 Bacteroidales bacterium UBA3868 | reverse complement strand
ATCGGTAAGATCATGTACCATGTGATGTTGTTCAGCAATGTCATCGCGCCCATCACACAGCTGCAGCGCATCTTCGATGATGTGAACGACGCGCTGATCTACGCGGAGGGTTTCTTCGGCATCCTCAACTCCGAAAAGGAGGTCGAGCCGTCGGGCGAGTACAGACCGGAGCCCATACACGGCAACTTCGAGCTGAAGGGTGTCGATTTCACCTACCCGAACGGCACGCAGGCTTTGTTCGGCGTCAATATGAAGATTGAGCCGGGCAAGATCACAGCGTTGGTCGGGCTCTCGGGTGCGGGCAAGAGTACGATTGTCAACTTGCTGGACAAATTCTACGAGCCGCAGGTGGGCACCATCACCCTCGACGGGGTCGATCTGAAGGACTACGACACGCAATATCTGCGCGAGAACATCGGGTTGGTGTTGCAGAAGAACCACATTTTTGACGGCACGATTGAGGAGAACATCCTCTACGGCAATCCGGAAGCTTCGCACGAGGAGGTGGTGGAGGCAGCTAAAAAGGCGCACCTCTACGACCAAGTCATGGAACTGCCTAAGCAGTTCGCGCACAACGCCGCCGACCTATCCGGCGGGCAGCAGCAGCGCGTGGCCATCGCCCGCATGTTTCTGAAGAATCCACCCATCATCTTCCTCGATGAGCCCACCGCCAGCTTAGACGCCATCGCCACCGAGCAGATCAAGAACAGCATCGACGCCATCAAGCAGGACCGCACCGTCATCATCATCTCCCACAGCATCTCGCAGATCATCGACGCCGACTACATCTACGCGCTCAAGGACGGTCGCGTGGAGGAGGACGGCGACCCCGACGAAATCTACAAGAAGGGCGGCATCTACAAGGAGATCATCGACGCCTCGGCAAGAAGTCTGAACATCGAGAAGATTGCGAAAACGATAAGTTAGAGGTGGTGAAATGGGTGCATGAGGTGACGTTGGTAAAGGAGGAGAATGGGGTGAACATGGTACATGGGAATTTTTACAAGTTTACTATTCTCCTGATCGTGATTTTAATAATTCGCTATATTTATCATATATGCGTTGCCATGAACGGCAAGGAACCCCTATTGTTTGTTGGTAATAATCAAGTGTCTGCCGAAATGATTGTAATGCTTTTTCTAATCCAACTCTTCCAAACTCTTCATATATTTTTAAAATAAAGTAATCATATGAACGAGTTTCAAGTCCTCTTTTGCTAATTTCTCCGGTCCTCATCTTCGCATACCCATAATAAAAATCATTGAAGGACCCAGGATTCATTCCAAAAAAATTCTGCATCTTAATCTTCTGGTCTTTCAATGAAATTTTATTATCATATACTTCTTGAGCAGCCAAATAAATATTTTTAACCAATTCTTCTGATCTTGCCATAAAAAAACAATTAAAAATGATATTTATATCCGCAGCTTGTTTATCAGATTGACGGGGCAAAGATAGGGAAAAAATCATTTTGCTAATGTCAGCAAAATGGTCAAATATCTCGCAATATTTGCAGAAAAACGAACAAAACCATAGTTTCGTCATTTTTATGGAAAAAATATTTATTGAAGAGAATCATCTAAATGGATTGTTGTATTTTTGTCATCGAAAATCACAACAACTATGACATTACATTCTATAGTTCGCGAAAAAACATCAACCATTAACAGAAAACAAAAAAGAAAACCATGAACGCTAACAAAGCATTCGCCTCCGAGTACATCAAAGTCGGTAGAATCTCTATGCCTATTGCGAAACAAGCGCATGTGAAGTGCGCTGACATCATGATTGACAACAGACATATCGAGCATATAAACAAGAAACACAAGATGGAACTCGACACTCTTGGTATATCAGCAATGGATTTTGTCAAATTGATTGTCACGACTTTTGGAGAAATTCGCCAAGCTCCGAATGACGCATTGGATTTAGTGACATCCAATACCGAAGGAAAAAATTATGTAGCCGTTGTTACGCTTAACTACAACTACAAGAAGAAATTCTGGGAAATAAGAACGGCGCTCCCAGTTAGGACCGCCGTTGTAAAATCCAGAAAACTATTATGGAAACGGGAGCGAACCCCGATAAAAGATTAACTTTTGTGCCTTCCGCCTACGCGCTACGCTTACACTCCATAAGGTTTCCTGTTTATCTTTAGTACTATCCTGTCCTAAGGGCATGATGTTGTACAATAGAACTATATTCATCGGTGCAAAAATATAAAAAAATAAAACGCCACGAAAAAAAATGTACTTTTGCAGCATTATGAAAGGACGCGAAACCAAACCCCATATCGGAATCTTCGGGCGGCGCAACAACGGCAAGAGTTCCCTCATCAACGCCATCACCGGTCAGGAAATCGCCATTGTGGATGCCACCGCCGGCACTACCACTGACCCCGTGAAAAAATCCATCGAGATTTTCGGCATCGGACCCGTGGTGCTCATTGACACCGCCGGCATCGACGACGAAGGCACTGTAGGACAAAAACGCATTCAGAAGACGCTGGAAGCGCTGAAAACCATCGACTTTGCCATACTGGTCACCACAAACCATGTGTGCGGGCAACCCGAGCGCATGCTGATGGACAAATTCCACGAATATGAGATTCCCTTCATCATCGCCAACAACAAGTCCGACCTCAATTCCACCTCATCCCTCCCCGACGGCGTCATCGCCCATAATATGTACGATGTAAGTGCGAAGACCGGCCAAGGCATATCGGCATTATTGGATGCCATAGTGCAAAAGATGCCCTCTTCGGCCTACATTTCTCACTCATTATTGGGTGATATTATCGAAGATAACGACACGGTTCTGCTGGTGACCCCTATCGACACCGAGGCCCCCGAAGGCCGGCTCATTCTGCCGCAAGTACAGATGATTCGCGACATTCTGGACAATAACGCCATTGCCGTGGTGCTGAAAGAGGACAAAGTGTCCGACTGGCTCCGGCGCAACCCGACTCCCAAACTGGTGGTGACCGACAGCCAGATGTTCGGGCGCGTGTCCAAGGACGTGCCAGAAAGCATCCCGCTTACGGGCTTCAGTATCGTGCTGGCCCATCACAAGGGCGATTTCGGGCATTATCTGCAAGGCACCCCGCACCTCGACAAACTGCAGGACGGCGATAAAATCCTGATGCTGGAATCGTGCACACACCTCACCTCATGCGAGGACATCGGGCGCGGCAAACTGCCCCGCTGGATACAACAGCACACGGGCAAACAGCTGCACTTTGACTTCGTGTCCGGCCTCAACGCCATCCCTGACATCCGGCAATATGCCATGGTTATCCAATGCGGCGGTTGCATGATTACCCGCAAACAACTGATTAACAGATTAAAACCCGCCATTGACGCCGGCATTCCCGTATCCAATTACGGGATGGTCATCGCCTACCTGAATGGCATTTTCAAACGGGCAGTGCAACCGTTTATCCAAGATTAAAAATCGGTTCCGATGGAGAACAGAAACATGCCTTTCTTGTTCGGGATTTTAAAATCCTCCACACCCCAGGCATAATCGAAGCGGAGGAAGTAACCCAGCAGCGAGCACCGTGCTCCGACACCGAATCCACCCACGAAAGGATCCACTTGCCGACGCACCACAACCGATATTGGACCGCTGGTAATGTAACGGGTGTACAAGCAATTCTCTTCAGAATAAGGTGTCAAACCCGTCCAGGCGGTACCAAAGTCGCCAAACAAATTCAACTGTATGGAATTCAAGAAGTTAAACGACACTTTTCGTCCGGCGATAAGTTGCACTATGGGCACTCGCAACTCTCCACTCAACAAAACGAACGAAGTGCCGTTGCGAATATTCTGCTTAAAGCCGCGCATGTTGGTGGCCAGCGTCTGATAAGCGTAGTTCTTGGATTGGTCAACCCAAATATCTCTGTCGAACTTGGCGTTAATCCAATTATCGACGCCGCCCATATAGTACACCAAACGAGCCGAACCCACATTGGTTGAAGCGGCCAGGCGCACGGCAAAAGTCATATTTTTGTACAGTTTGAAGGAGCGCCGCGCATCCAAACCCACCACCAGCAAATTCTGCGTTTCTTTCTCAGCCCGCTGGTTATACTCCGCAAAAATCTTCATCTTAGTGCCACGCCACAGATTCGTGTACAACTCCTTTGAGGAATCGAAAATGTATTCCAATTTCACACCCGCCCACAAATGCCGTTCTTCGGGCATACGCAGCGAGTTGTCACTCAACGCGCCAATCACATTCGACTCATAGCGCCCGTTCAAAGTCAGCCGCACACTGTGAATCTTGTTAAAAGGGAATTTCAAGATATAGAAAATGCTGTTGGAACGCTGCTTATAAACATAATCCCTTATGCTGGAAGTGATGGATTGGCGGTAAATGACAATCTGACGGTCCAAGCGGCGCGCCAGATTTTCATAACTCATCATGAACTCATAACTGTTCAGGTCCACTCCCACTCGGAAACCGCCCGTAACCCGATAATCCTCAAACAGGTCGTTTATACCCAACATGAACAATGCGTTGAAACCGGTATTGAGGTAAATCGGAGAGGTGCCACCTTCAAATTGCTGATACGAGGTGTTCAAAAAACTGAAGTCTGCCTGCGTAATCACCTTATTGATTGAATATTGTACCCTATAGCCGCTTCCCACAGGAATATAGAATTCCGCTTTGGGCGCAACGGAATCACCACCCAGGGTATCTTGGGGAACCGTATCCATCTTCAATGCTTCCTGCCGCTCGTTTTCCAACAATATTTTCTGATGAAAAAACGACGGTTCTACCGTGACCTGCTTTGAAAAATCCAACGGATTAACATGGATGCCTTTTACTCCATTTTTCAGCGATATAGTGGCAACCTGCTGGTTCACCGCATCATAATCATGTTCAAGAGAACTCACCCCCACATCCGTGAGCGGGTGGGTTTTGGCAAACGACATATAGTGCACGGCCGTGTCAATCCGGCTTATAGTACTGTCAAATCGAGCCGCATACTGATTCACATATATGCTCTCGTCACCCAAAAAGACAATGTTGTCCCGATTCACGCGTCGTGCGTCATATGCGTTGCCTTGCTCCAAATCGGTAACCCGCAAGAGTGCCGGATCATTCTTGGCATACGAATACAAAAACAAGTCGTAATGATTCTGTGGCGTCGCCTCTGTCATTTCGTCATTCAGCATAATCGTGTCACGCGGACGGTTGGACGAAAACACGATCTCTTTCTGGTCTCGCACAAAAACAGGCGCATAATCATCATAAAAATCGTTCGTCAGATTTTGGAAAGAACGGGAAAGGAAACTGTAGATGAAAATATCAGACTGCCCGTTTTTAAATCCGGAAAACAGCATCATTTTCCCGTCATCCGAATAGCACCATGAGGTTATCTTCTCCACATCCACCAGAAAGCGCTTCTGCCATTTTCGTTTCGACACATCGTACGGATAATAGTAGCAATGCCCTTTCGACTCAAAGGTCATACCAAGGATAGAGTCATACGGATGCCATGCCAAAAGCGGATACGAGAGGTCGGGGTTGTCTTCAATTTTTTGAAACCGTTTCAGGATGCATCTCGGTCTTTTGCTGTCGGCGGTTTTGAGCCACACCCGCACCTGCCCGGCCTCATTGGTCACATACGCATAACTCTGACCATCCGGCGCAAAGCAAAAACGCGTGTATTCCCGTTTCGGATTCGGGCGTTTCACGATGCCGTTGCCTTGTGGTATCTGGCGCTCCAGATCCGGATAATACATCACGCAATAATATTTGTACCAATTGTACAATAATGTCTGATAGGGCACCTGAGCCACATAGGTGAAAGCCCGCGACATGCTCTTGAACGCACGGGTGGCGTACAAAATTCGATAGATGCTCTCCTCGCCGTATGTGTCGCTTATATATTTCCATAACGAATGTCCGGCATAAGTCGCATCACGAGGCGAAAGATCATCAAAATCAGCATAATGCTGTGTTAGGATGCCGTCCTTCACATGCGCATCCACATCGCTGTTCCACGACTCGCCATAGTAGGAAGCCAGTCCGCTGAAATACCAGTTGGGCACATCCATGAGATAATCGTAGGTCATGTTGGAACCTACCGACGCGCCTTGCACCAACCAGTGGGCATACACATTCATAATGCCGCTACGGATCATCCGGTCCAAGTGCGCACGGTTGCCGTCAAAATAGATGTAGATTTTCGTGCCATAGACATTCGTCACGCCGCCTTGGTTGTAGAAATCATCGTCGTCGTAGGCAAAATTGGACTCGCGAAAATCCTCTTGGGTATTGTAAACGATAAGCTGGAGTTTCCTTCTGGAAGAATAATGCAGTTTTTCCTCAATGTCAGCGATAATCTGCGGGGCCTTAAAATAGACATATTGCGCCAACGCCTTGCCTGTGGGATAAAAATAAACATCATATTGCTCCGCACGCATGAACTGCCAGTTGAAATTCTGGTGCTGCACGCGGTTTTTCCCGAAGCTAATTTGCGAGCCATTATAGAATTGGGCGTCGGCTTTTGAGATGGTGAAAAGAACCGCAACGCATATTAATATGCATTGTATCAATGATTTAACAATAAATTGCCGTTTTTTCTCCATTTGTGTTTTAAAATGGCAAAAATAATAAATTTGATGATTCAAAAAAATTTGTATTTTTGCCGCCCCAAAAAAGGACAGAGATCCTGATTGGTAAAATTCATTTAATTAACATCAAACCAAATTTTTATGGCAACAAGAATCAGATTACAGAGAAGAGGTAAAAAGAACCAACCTTTTTATCACCTTGTAATTGCGGATGGTCGTGCACCACGTGACGGACGTTTTATCGAAGATCTTGGCACATACAACCCACTGACCAATCCTGCAACGCTCAACATCAACTTTGAACGCGCCTTGTATTGGGTGGAGAACGGTGCTACACCTTCCGATACCGCCCGTGCGATTCTGAAACGCGAAGGCGTTTACATGATGAAACACCTCAAGGGAGGCGTGGCAAAAGGCGCCTTCTCTGAGACCGAGGCCCAAAGACGTTTTGAGGCCTGGAAACATGAAAAGAACAGCAAACTCAGCAACATCGTTCGCGAGGAAGCCGACAAAAAACGCGATGTCGTGAAGAAGCGTATTGCCGAGGAAGTGAAAGTTAAGGAAGCCATGTCAGCCAAGATCGCAGCCCGCAACGCTGAGATCGCCGCAGCCGCTGCCAAAGCCGCTGAGGAAGAAGCTGCCGCCAAGGCCGCCGAAGAGGCCGCTGCCGCTGCTGAAGCCGTAGCCGAAGAAGCCGCTCCCGCCGCCGAGGAAGCTCCCGCAACCGAAGAAGCTGCTCCTGAAGCATAATGGAAAACGACTTTTTCTATTTGGGCACACTAACCAAACCTTTCGGACTGAAAGGAGGTTTGTGTGCCTTTTTTGATACCGACAACCCTGAAAACTACGCTGAACTTCCCGCTGTATTTCTGGATCTCGACGGCGAGAAGATCCCTTACAACATTGAGGAAATCATCTATCGGGGCAGCAACCAGTTCATCATCCGCTTCGCCGGAGTCGGGGCCAACGAAGCCCGCGACTTTGTGGGCGTGGAACTTTACCTGCCCCTGAACCAACTGCCCAAACTGCCCGGCAACCGTTTCTATTTCCACGAAGTGATCGGATTTACGGTAGCAGACGAGCAAAAGGGCGAGATCGGCACCTGCCGCGAGTTCCTGGAAGTGAGCAACAACCCCATCATGGTGGTGGCGCACGACGACAAGGAGATCCTCATCCCCGCCAGCCAGCAGTTCGTCACCGGCATCGACCGTGACAACCGCATCCTGCACATCCAAGCGCCGGAGGGGCTCATCGACATGTATTTGCAATAATCAGTTTATTTTCACCTCATCCGTCATAATCCACGCCTTCTCGCCTGCCGCGGCGTGCCACGCGGGCAGCTTCTCCACCGGTTCGGTCTCAACACGGATGTATTTGACCTTATATTTGATATTTGGGATTTTGTGGCGCAGGATGCAGACCCGCGGTTTGTCATTCTCCTTCAACACTGGGTCAAATGGCAGCGCAACCTCCTCGGGCTGGCTGTACTTCTTGCCGTTCTTGGAATACGACACCATCACCTTCTGCGGCATAAAGACCCACTGCGAGGGATGGTGCGCGAAACTGAGGGTGATCGTCAAGGTGTCGTTCTGATTCTCATTTAATGCACATTTCATATTCATCGGCTCGCCAAAATAGCCGACCCAACCTTCATGAAAATTGGCGGGATTGCCGATTCTCTTATCCATGAGAATAGTGTCTGGTTTATTGTTATATGGGGCGGTAGGAGTGTTTAACACCACTTTTTTTACCCATGATTTTGTCACACTTGTTAAAGTGGGTTTAGGTTTTTTCTTGCCAATATGAGGAATCTGAATATTTTTTTCAATGAACATCGGAACAAAAGTGGAATCTTCCCCTATCTTCAAATGCAGGTTAAAATATATAGGTTCTGCCTTCAGCAAATCCTTTTCCAGAACACTGGGACCGCAGGTGGCCGTGCCTAAACCAGATTGAGCATAATCCACATTTAATGTATAATATCCTTCCCGCTGTAATTCATTAGTGTGTTTTGAATGTTCGATCGTTTCGTCACTATAAGGATAAATACTGAATTCACAATTCTCTCCAATCAGTTGCGCAGAAAGCATCCGCTCGTGTTTTTTGTCAAAGAGAGATACATAGCGAGTGTTCATCCGATTGCCTGCCGCCTGCGGACGCATATAGTGATGGAAAAGATTGTCTGTTGGTGCCTCGTAATGACCCATAAAACCGCACGACTGCCGGTCTTTGTAGGTTTCCTGCGCATAACCCACCCATTCTGTGGTCACTAACTCGTCGGAAACCTTCATTTGCACACCCACTTTAGGTATGATTTCCACCCATTTATGAGGAATAATCGTGTTTTGAAGCACAATATCTCCTGAAGTCCGAATCTGATACAATTGAATAACATCCATAACAATCTCGTCATTACAATTCATCATTTCGGATTGAATGACAACTATCACGCCGCCTTGCCACGGTTTTGTGCCAAATGAATAATAACTTGTCTTTCTCACAAGAGAGTCAAATCCTATTCTCCTCCACAATTCCGCTCCATGGGCATCAACATAATCGTTATCCGTCGGAGGACGCCAAAAACACAACTCTGGACCCTGACTCACAATGACTTTACCTCCTTTTTCGATGGATGAGATGCGAGCATTCGCTTCATCAAAAATAATTTTAATATCCTTGAATTTGATGATCGAAAATGAATCCACCTCCGCAAAGGTGGTGTCCAATTCAAAATCTTCGATTTTTCGCGTCGGCACCGGCAACTTGAACTGTTCGTAAGCGATTACATTTCCTATTTCCTTTATACCCTCTTCACCTCTTGTGCCCCATCCACCCCTTGCTCCCTTCGTGTCCTTTGCACCCTTTGTGTCCTTTGTGCCCTTTGTGTTAACCACATAGAAATCCAGCATCACATCCCGCCCAGGCAGCACAGTGTCAGGAATCCATTGTTTGATAAAAGATTCTGGCAAAGTGAAATAGGCCGTGTCGTGGGGTGCAAGAGACTGATTTAAAAATCCGATAATGGGACGATTGGGGATGGAGAGAAAATCATTCGGATGTTTGGGTGTTTCATGCGCCACATCGGGCTGAAGCGTATAGAAAATATTGAAATCCAGTAAATTGGTAAAATCGAAGCGGTTGATGATACGGAACCTCAATGAGTCCAAATCCACCGCCTCAATGGTGACTGGCTGATAGACCTTCCGCACTTCGGCCAACTGCGGGTGCGGCTTGCGATCGGGACCTACCAGACCGTTGATGCAGAAGTTGCCGTCGGAGGGCATGTTCTCCCCGAAGTCGCCGCCGTAAGCGTAGAACTCCCGGCCCTGCGCATCTTTCGTCAGCAGACCCTGATCCACCCAATCCCAAATACAGCCGCCCTGCAACTGCGGGTATTTGTAGATGGTGTCCCAGTAGTTCTGGAGGCCTCCGCAGCTGTTGCCCATCGCGTGCGCGTACTCGCACATGATGAACGGCCGCTCCTGCTTTTTCTGTGCATACTTGGAAAGGTAGTCCGCCGAGGGATACATGATGGCCACGATGTCGGTGTTGCGGTCGTAGAGGGCGCGCTCGTACTGCACGGGGCGCGTGCTGTCCTGGTCTTTCAGCCAGTCGTAGGCCGCCTCGTAGCACACGCCGTTGCCCGACTCGTTGCCCAACGACCAAGTAATGACGCACGGGTGGTTCTTGTCACGCTCGTACATGTTGCGCGTGCGCGCTACCGTAGCACGCTTAAAGTCAGTGCGTTTCGCCAGCGACTTCTCTCCATAACCCTGCGCGTGCGACTCCGCATTGGCCTCGTCAATGACATACAAACCGTATTTGTCACACAAATTGTAAAATTCCGGCGAGTTGGGATAGTGGCTGGTACGAATCGTGTTGATGTTGTTGGCTTTCATCAGCAGGATGTCCTCCTCTATGCGTTTGTCGGCCACATGGCCCGTCTCGGGATCATGCTCATGGCGGTTCACCCCACGGATGGTAATAGGCACGCCGTTCACTTTCAAAAGACCGTCTTCAACTTTCACATTGCGGAATCCGATATACACACAGGCATTGTCAATATGCTTTTTATTGCTGTCGGAAAGAAAAATGAGCATCTTTTCCAAATGGGGATGTTCAGCCGTCCAAGGCGTGACTTCGGGCAACTCGGCTTTCAAGCGAACATAGTGTTTTCCCACTGTATTCTTATGAATCGTGTCGGCATAATTATGAAAAATCACCTCTTCTGT
Source organism: Bacteroidales bacterium UBA3868 (assembly GCA_002392325.1). Taxonomy (GTDB): domain Bacteria; phylum Bacteroidota; class Bacteroidia; order Bacteroidales; family WCHB1-69; genus F23-D06. The sequence goes on along the minus strand of DGGS01000009.1, from coordinate 357 downwards.
CTTAAAGTCTCTTTTTGGAAAATTGACTGAAATATAGAGCCTTTGGTCTTTCGGACAGGAATCCAGATTTTCGATAGTCATCTCTATATCCAAAATCCCATGTTTATAGGTAGAATCCAGGTCTGCCACCACTTTGTAATCGTAAATGCGTGTTCTGGGTTGGGCGTAGAGGGTAATGCCGCGCTCGATGCCACTCAGCCGCCAGAAATCCTGGCACTCGAAATAGGAGCCATCACTCCACTTGAAGACCTGCAGGGCCAGCGTGTTCTTCCCCACCTTGACGTATGGCGTGAGGTCAAACTCGGCGTTGGTCTTGGCATCTTCCGTGAAGCCCACAAACTGGCCGTTTACCCAAAC
>DGGS01000060.1 GCA_002392325.1 Bacteroidales bacterium UBA3868 | reverse complement strand
TATGCATGACAATACCATCCCTTACGGCAAAACCGCCGCTGAGATCGTTGCCGAGCATTGTGCGAAGTATGACTTTCCGGTGATTTTCAATTTCCCTGCTGGTCATGAGTCCGACAACCGTGCCATCCGGATGGGCTGTGACCTTCACTGTGAAATTCGCAACCATCAGATTACGATTGAAAATTAAACGCTATGTCAGTTTATAAATCATTATTAAAGATCTGCCGTTTCAAAATTACGGGTTATACCCCGGAAGATTTTGAAAACAATCCGGAATTGAAAAAATGTGTCATCATCATGGCCCCGCATACCTCCATCTATGATTTTGTGGTGGGTTTGTTTGTCATCCGCCATCTTAGGTTGAAGATGGCCATGGCCATGAAAAAGGAGTTTTTCGTCTTCCCGCTAAAGCATTTCCTGACACGGATCGGCTGTGTGCCGGTTGATCGGAAACATGCGCTGCATTTTGCGGATTTTGCGGTTGACCTGATAAACAGCAGGGAACAGATCGCCTTTATCATTTGTCCCGAAGGCACCCGCAAGTATGTGGAGCGTTGGAAGCGGGGTTTTTATCAAATCGCCGAAAAAGCAGGAGTACCCATCTGCATCAGCCACATAGACTTCAAAAGCCGTACTACCGGCGTGGGAAAGATATTCTATCCTACCGGGGATTATGAAAAGGATTTGGTCGAGATTGAGAAATACTATTATGGAATGCGGGGATTGTGGAAAGGGAGATTCAATTTGGAAAACAAGAAATAGCACAAATAAAAAACGGCGTGTTAATCACGCCGTTTTTTGTTGGGATAATACGGATTCAATCCGTATTATTTTTTCACAATCCGTTTGTTCGCAACACCATTCTCCGTTTCAATGCGGATGAAATAGACGCCAGCGGCATAATTGGTGATGTCGAGACTGACCTCATTCAGGTTCGGTTCAACACGATTCAGCAATTTGCCGTAAACATCATACACTTCAATTCCGTTGATCGGACTTTGGAAGTTGGAAACGGTAACCTTACCTGTGGTCGGGTTCGGATAGATGACCGTATTCATGTCAAGATCCTCAATACCGTCGGTAAGTGTGGTGAAGGTGATATGGTTGGACTCGCCGCTGGTCAAATCACCGCAAGTTGCCGTAACATATGCCTCATAACCGGTCTGGCTATCCAGATTGGTTATGGTGTACGGGTGGGTTGTTGTGGTAACCGTAGTCCAGGTTTGGACTGAACTCTTCTTATAGTTGATAGTCCAGCTGTCCGGAGTGCCGGTTTGAGCCCAGTCGAGAACCACACTGTTCTTGGTGAGGTTGGCAGCGTCCAAGTATGTAGGCGCGTCGCATGTTTCCGGTATAGTGTTGTCAACGCAACTTACTTGAATCTCAAAACCACTGTAGGTAGTTGAACCGTCAGAGTGGAAATAGAGTGTCAGAGGACCTGTGGTAGAGGTGATGTTGGTCAAGTTGTCTCCGTTATGGCTGTCAAACAGGATAGTACCGGTATTGCTACCGCCATCAAAGATTTGGAGATAATCCCATCTTGAGGAACTGCCTGTTTCAATGTTATATGTTCCGTTGAGTTGCACAAACAAGCCAGCGGTATCCGGATTAATCACCAGAACCACATCACAATTAGAGGAGTAGTCGCCGTTGGCGCCACCGTCGTCATAGATGGTACCACCGCACATGCTAACGGTGTAGTTGCCATCAACTGGCAGGATGTATAAACCTGGAGTAGCGGTAACAGGTCCTACCCAAGGGCTTTCATCATTAGCGGCGCAGACGGAACGAAGGTAGAAATCATAGTTGGTGCCGGTGGTCAGGTTGTTGATGGTGAACGGATTGGCGGTGGCATTGACAGAAGTGCCAGTGCCAAGGGCGAAACCGGTTTGACCATATTCAATCTCCCAAGAAGTGGCGCTGCCCGTTTCTGTCCACGATAATGTGACCGAGGTGGTGCCGGTGGAAGCCGTCAGCTCTCTTGGTTTAGGACATGATGGAATCAAATCCACTACAACGCCATCCACATAAGCGTATGAATAACTGTTGGTTATGGGTTTGTTCAAAAATGCGATGTGGTGGCCTGTACCTTGATATGAATTGAATGGCACGCTGTATTCGGTCCAAGTTGAGGTAGCCGTAATCGTGTCAACTGGAACAAATGTGGTAAAATCATTCGGGTCGGTCATAACACCTACGATCAGCTTGTCGTCGGAAGAGTAACCTTTGTAAGCGAAATCAACCTGCAAGGTGTTGATATTGATGGCAGGATCGAATTGTGGCAGGGAAGCCAGGTTGTAAGTGTTGGAGCCTGAGGAGTAGAAATAGAGGCATGCGGTAGAGTTGTATCCGCCCGAGTAAACATAAGGATAGTTAGAGGAGTATGTGTTGATTTTGCCCCAGCATGAGGGATAGATGTTGGTACCTGTTCCGTATGTGTCGAAATTCTCAGAGAAAGGCAGGGTGGAAATATAACCGCATTCGGTTTGGAAACTTACAGCGTTGTAATCGCTATAATCACCGCCACCGCAGTCGGATCTCATACGCACATTGTATAATGTGTTGGATGTGAGGTTGGTGAGTTGGGCGGAGAAATTGGACAGATTGGCCACAGGGGTCCAAACGGAGTCGGAGGCGAGTTTGTAGTCCATTTCCCAGGCGGTCTCATTATAACCGGCAGCCCATTCAATTGTAGCGGAATTATCGGTTATGTTTGTTGCGATAATGTTCGGAGCGAAACAGGTGGCTGTGCTGTCACAATCACCAAGCAGGATAATGTTGTTACGGTTGGCAGAGGTATATGTGGTGGAGGAAGGTGGGGTTGTGGTGCTGTACGGGGCATTGTCATTGTAAGCATAGAGGGATGCGCCATCACCAGTAGGAGAAACATGTACGAACCAATAGTTGGTGCCGCTCCATGAACCCGTCATGTCTAACACGATCAATGCCAGATTGTCCATGCCATTATATTGGAAAGGATTGCTGAAGATGAAAGTGTTGGGGCCTTCTTGCAGTGTGGTTTGTCCAGAATATACCAGTTGTGCGTTGGCTGCGGGTAACGCTGTGGATGAAGTGCTCACCGTGGTGTGCATCATGTAGATGGCTAAGTTACGTTGGGCATTTGCTATAGAAGATGCTTCAAAGGTGATACCATTGAAAGTGTTGGCGCCACCCAATTCCGAAGCGGTGTAGATCTGTTGTGAGAAACTGTAATTGTAAAGGCAGTACTCAGGCAGATAACTCATGGTGTTAGAACCGTTGCCAATGGCAATGTCGCCGCCAGCCAAACAGGAAGTGGTAAATGTGGTCGTGGTGAGTGTGCTGCTACCGGAAGCGCAGTTCGTGGAAACACGGACATCATAAGTGGTTTGCGGATCCAATCCGGTAAGCATGTAGGATTCTTGTGTAATACTGCTGCTGGCGGTAATCCAGTTGTCTTGTCCCGCCTCAGTGTATTCCAAGGTGTAACCGTTGACTACGCCAAAGCTACCCGTTGTCCAAGAGATTGACGCTGAAGTACCGGCAATGTTGGAAACTTCCAAATTTCTAACAGGAGAACAATCCGGAATCGCGTTAATCGCTATGTTGTCAATGTAACCTTGGTTGTAGTAGTTGGAAGAAGAGCTGGAGGGTTGGGCCACGCGAAGAGCGATGTATTGGCCGTTTCCTGTGTATGAGTTGAGATTAATCTCATAATAGTTGTAGGAGGTGCTGTTGGTCTGAATGGTGTCAACCGGTACGAAAGTAGCGGAGTTGGCAGGATCAGCCATGACACCAATTTCAACGGTGAACATATAACTGGAGGAGTTTGCGGCTGCGTCAAAGGACAACTGCAGCGTGTTGAGCGGCAGCGCCAAGGTGTCAATTTCCGGTAAGATAGCGTATTGATCAGAGTATGAGGATGAGTAGTAGGTGTAGAAGGCAAGGCAGTTGGGTGTGGACGCACTGTGAGTGTTAAGCGTGGTGGGGTATCCGGCATAGGAGGAACCATAGTTGATTCTGTTCCAGCAGCTGGGCAAAATGTTTACCTCAGAACTGTTGGTTCCGTTGTAGGAGTCGAAATTCTCCGTGTAAGGCAGTGTGGTCATGGCGGCACAGCCACTGCGGAAGGTGTATGACATCCAAGAACTGCCATCTGCGGAACCGCAGTTGGCCAAAATGTATATATCATATAATGTGTTGGGTGTCAGACCAGAGAGTTCTACGGTGTCCTCATAGGTGATCATCGGCGTGTCGCTGTCCACATCAATGGTACCTGCCGGACCATACAAGTATGACCAGGAAGTCTCATCGCCACCAGGCGTCCATTTGATGACGGCAGAGGTGGCCTCAATATTGCTGGCATAGATATTGGACACATGCGGACAATCGGGAATCTCCTGAACGGATACATCATCAATGTATATACTGTTGGCATTCCATTTAGGAATACGGAAAGCCAGATAATGACCATTCCCTGTGTATGTGTTGGAGAAAACCTCACCAAGTTCCCAAGCGTTGTTGATGGAAGGGGAGAATGAGCCCAAACTCACGAATGAGTTGAGGTTGCTTGGTTCAGACAGAACACCCACTTCAATGAAATTTCCAGCGGAGGACTTGAAGGCCTGGAATTGGATTTGGAGGTTGCTCATGTCCACAAGGTCATCGAAACGAGGAAGTACGGCGTATGCGTAATTGGATGCTGCGCAGGCGAAATAGAGAGATTTGCTGCCAGAATTGGATTGTTGGTTGCTTAAAGATGGAGTGGGAGTGAGACCGCTGTATGAGCGCATCCAGCATTCTGGATAGGTGGCAGTGGTTGAACCATTGTCAAAATTCTCCATGAAAGGAATGGTGACGGACTGGCAAGGCACATATACAGAGGTGGTTGACCATTCACTGTTGTCCGTGGCGGAACATACAGCGCGGAGACGCAAGTTGTAATACACATCAGTTGTCACATTGGTCAGGGTAACCGGAGAACTGGTGACGGTGCCATAAGAGTTCCAAGTAGTGTCGTTGCCAACCTGATACTCCAATTCCCAAGTGCTTTCCGTGCCATTGGACACCCAGTTGACGGTGATGCTTTGGTCGTCAACACTGGAGACAAACACCATAGGCGGCGGGCACGACATCGGTGCCGATTGCAGACATTTGAAAACCTTGATGTCGCTGCGAGAGGATGTGCGAGTGCCGGTAGGCGGATTCGCAGGATCCGCATTGTTGGAGTCGCTGTAGTAATACATGGAGGAATTGTCGGCTGCGGTGTGTACGTTGAAAACATAGGAAGAACCGTTATAGCCATTGGAATTGTCATCTATGATGACCACTAAATTGTCGTGGCCATTGTAGGAGAAATAGGTGTCGAAATCAATGTCGTTCCATCCTTGCGTGCAATTGAGGTCGCCATGATACACCAAGGTGGCCTGATCAATGGGAGTCCAGTCTGATGAGGAACTGAAAGTGCTTGAGGAACGATGTGCCAGATAAATATCTACATCTGTCTTTGCGGTTGATGCGGAGGAATAAGCATACTCAAAGGAGAGACCGGTAATAAGAGTGGCGGTTTGGCTGACCTCAGCGGGAGTGTATATCTGTTGCGAGTAAGTGTATTTATAGTAGTTGTTCAATGGCAAATAATAAGAAGTGGAAGTAGAGGTTCCTGTAATTTCATTGGCGGCCGTGTCAGGTTGGGTACACTCTTCAAAGGTAACGGTGGAGAAAGAGGTGGTGAGCGTGTCGGAATACTCGGATGCACAGTTTGTGTAAAGCATCACATTGTAGGTTGTGCCTGTGTTTAGGTTGGTGAGCATGTACTCGGTCTCTGTTGTGGTGACTTGTGTCATGTTGAGACTGTCCGGACCATATTCAAGCGTGTAGCCAGTGGCTCCGTATTGGGATGCATCCCAAGAAATGGTGGCGGCTGTACCTGTAATGTTTGAAACTGCCAGGTTCATAGGGTTAGAGCAGGTGGGTACATAGTCCACACGCACATTGTCCACGTTCACATAGTTCGAAGAACTTACAAATGTGGCAGGGGCATAGAAGGCCAGATAAATGGGGCTTGTATAACTTTCCGTTAGAGTTATGAACTCATGTTGGAAAACGCCGACTGAATGATAATCGCCCGGATAATAGGATTTCAGCAGTCTGAAAGTGTTAATGTTGGTGGGATCCGTCATGATGCCCACGTCAAGACGCCCGTATGTGTCGCTTGATTTTCCAATGTAAAAACTGAGAGCCAATGTTCCGGCGGCGTTGGCCGAGAGGTCTAATGCCTGCGAAACAGCCAGAGAATAGTAGTTGTCATAAGAATAGAAATACAACTGACCACTGGATGTCACATAGGGGTATTGGCTTGTGTAATTGGTTTGGCGGGACCAGCAGAACGGATAGGTGTCCTCTCCACCAGCGCCATAACCGTTGAAATTTTCCACATAGGGGATGGTCTGGTGGGCAACACATTCCGTGTGGAATGTGAGCATAATCCAATCGCTGACTTCTGGGGAACAATTGGTGCGGAGATACAAATCATAAGTGGTGTTGTCTGTAAGTCCGGTGAAGGTATAGGTGCTGTCATTTACAGGGATAATGGTGCCGTTGTTGACATCTTGCCCATGTCCCACACATACGACATCCCATTGACTGTCGTTAGGAGAGTGGGCATTCCACGACAATGTCGCGCTTTCGGATGTGATGCTGCTGATTGCAGGATGAGTGGGTTTGTAGCAATCCGGTTCAGGACCATAGCAGAAAACAATGTTGTTGCGGTTGTTGGTCATAGTTCCGGAAGGAGGGTTGTTAGGATTGTATGCCGATGCATCCTGATATGCATACAAGGAGGTGTTGCCCGCTGTTGTCGTATGAGAGTAGAAACGGGCATCACTGGTGTAGTAATTTCCTTCATTGTATGTCATGGCCACTACAACATTGCTCGAACCGTCCCATTCAAAAGGCGTGTCGAAATAGATGGTGGAAAATGTGTCTGCGGCGTCACAGGCATAGGGACCGTCATAAACCAATGTCAAATCGCTGCCTGGAACCCAGTCCGAATTGTTGGCAAACACCGTCTTGTTCACATTGGCCATGTAAACCTTGACATTGAGGAATGTCTTCGGTGCATTATACATGTAAGGGAATCCGATAGCGACAATGGTTCCTTGCTGGTTGCCCATTTCACTTGCGGTGTATAACTGTTGTGTATAGGAATATTTATAATAGCAGTAGAAAGGAAGATATTGGAACGAACCGATTCCTGTTCCGATAGGGGCTGCGCAGTTCGGAGCGGTTGTTGTGGTGACGCATACAGGAGAAGAACTGCTGGTGGTGGAGGAACATACAGACTCAATGGTGTAGCAGTATTGGGTTTCAGCGGTTAGCGTTGAATCAGTGTAGAAATGATCATGAATGGGAGTGGCGTTCACCATGGTGTTGTTACGATAAACATTGAACCCCGTGATGTCAGGTACGTTGCTGGCAAAACATCCTGAAATAATCCAGCCGTAAGTCAGTGCAGAGTTAGCTTCAACCAAGGTGGTCCATGCGCCATCAAAGTAAATCAAGTTGTTGAAATTGGCAACCATGTTGGAAGTTGCGGAGGCAGGGTAAGTTGAAGCTCCAGAGCCTTGTGTCTCAAAACCAATCCAGAGTTCTTGATTAGGGTCCACCAAAATGGGAGCACTGAGTGCGACGATGTTTTCTCCAGCTACCAGATCGGAATTGATAGTTGTGGTGGAGGAAACCAAGGTGCCTGCGTTGAATGTGCCGTTGACAAAACTGCCACCCTGCCAAACTTTTACAGTAACATAGGTGAAGTTAAGACTGTATAAGTTGAACTTTACATGGGTTAAGTACATTCCCGAGATTCTCGTCAAGCTGTCCGGAGTGAACCTGACGACACAAGAGTACACAGCAGTACCCGCTCCTATGCCGCTGCTTTCGGTTCCACCGTAAGACATAGAATCGTTATACGTAATATTCTGTAAGGAAGATTCCCAAGTGAGATTCACTTGGTCCCAGCGTGCGGTTGCCTGCACATTGGTGGGTGCATCGCATTGCGCATAAATGCTGCTTGCGGCAAATAGCACAAAACAGATAAAGAATAGAAATTTTTTCATAAAAATAAATTTTAAATTATATAAAATGTTGATTTGTAGTTCTTTAGTTAAAAATATTATCTATTTGCTTTGAAAATTTAAGGTGCAAACATAATTATTTTTTTATAATTCGCAGCGCCATGTTAATAAAGTTGATAAAAAAAAAGACCGGCTTTTTTGAGCCGGTCTTGTAAAACAAATATCGGGAGGTTATTTCTTGACGAATGATTTGGTGACGCTGCCGCCAGAACAGGTGATGCGCACAAAATACACGCCGCTGGCGAGTGAGGAAGCGTCCACTTTGGCGATATTGCTATTCACTTCCATCGATTGAATTCGTTTGCCATAAACATCGTAAATTTCCACGCGTTCCATGTTCAAATCTTCATGATAGATGGTAAATTGTCCAGTGGTCGGGTTAGGATACAGGGAGAAGGTGTCCCATTCATAGGAATTCACCCCATCGGGGTTGGTGGTAAAGGTGATGTGGTTGGATTCTCCACTGGTTTCTGTACCACACATGGCCGTGACAAACACCTCGTATTGGGTTTGTGGCTCAAGGTTAGTGATTACATAAGGGTGTGTAGTGGTATTAACCGTTGACCAAGTGTTGGCAGAGGCCTTCTTATAGCTTACAACCCAGCTGTCGGGTGCGCCTTGTTGCGCCCAATCGATTTTCACGCTGTTGTGTGTAAGGTCTGAGAATGTCAGGCTTGTTGGGGCTTCGCAGGTTTCAGGCGTGGAGCCATTTTCGCAGTTTACTTGAATTGCGAAACCGCTGTATTCAGTGCTGTAATCCGACATGAAATAGATGGTGAGCGGACCAGTGGTGGAAACCACATCAATGGTATTGTCCACATCACTGTCAAAGAGGACGGTACCATCAGAAGTGTTGCCGTCAAAAATGACAAGCCTATCATAATCCTCTTCAACATTGAAAGTACCGGTCAGGTGGACGAGTTGACCTATAGAGTCGGGGTTGACGACCAACAAGGCGTCACAATCGCTGGAGTAGTCGTTGTTGAGACCACCGTCATCGTAGATGACACCACCGCACATGGTTACAGTAAACTCGCCATAAGTGGGCATGATATATGCTCCAGGGACTCCGGTTATCGGTCCTACCCAATCACTTTCATCACCACTACCGCAATTGGAGCGTACATAGAAATCGTATGAAGTTCCTGTTGTCAAGTTGTTGATTGTGAAAGGATTGGTACTTGCAGAAACCATCGTGCCCGTTCCTTGGGTGAAACCACTGTTGCCGTATTCAATGTCCCACATAGTGGCCGTTCCTCGCTCTGTCCACGAAAGCGTGATATCGGTAGAGGTGTTGTTGGCTACAGCAAAATCGAAGGGCTTGACACAAGTGGGCGCAGGCACGCAGTTTACAGCCAACTCAAATCCGCTGCTGCAAATCAGATAGTCTGATTCAAAATAAATGGTCAGAGGGCCGCTGGTGGATTCAAGTAAGGGCACCACACCGTTGTCTGAACTTGAACTGCTTTCAAACAATAAGGTTCCTTGTATGTCAGTACCATCATATATGCGCAAATAATCATATCCGCTTTCCAAGTCGTAGGTGCCTTGTAATTGTACTATCATTCCAGTCGTATCAGGCATTACAGTAAGTGTGGTGTTGCAGTTGGTGGAGTAGTCGTTGTTAGGTCCGCCGTTGTCGTAAATGTGTCCGCCGCACATACTGATGGTGTGCGTGCCGGTGGCGGGCATGTTGTATATGCCGGGCATGGCAGCAACAGGGCCTCTCCAATTGCTGAAATCGCTTGTGTTGCAAACGGCTCTTACATAGAACTCATAGGAGGTGGTGTCACTCAAGTTACTGATACTCGTGGCTGGAGTAGTATAAACAGAAATCGGCGTGGCGTTGTCGGGATCAAAGCCAACGGTGCCGTAAACAACTTCCCACTCTGTTTCACTACCACCTGCGGTCCAAGCTAAATTGATAGAACTTGTGGTGGAACTTGCCACATGCAGGTTGCTCGGGCGTACACAGTCGGGTGCGAGGTCCACGATGATATCGTCCAAATAGAAATAGACATAATCATTGGGATTCGCTATTGTTTTGAAAGCGATGTGTCCGTTTGTGACAGGCACATTGGTAAAGGTAACATCAAAAGATTCAACAGTGTTAGAAATCGAGCAGGAGACGGTGTCCAAACCGACGAAGAGGGATTCATCGGTGGGGTTGGTAATGTATCCCACCACCAACTGGTTGGCAAGAGAGGAACTCTTCAAGTTGAAAGTCACTTGCAGCGTGTTCAGGGGATATATGGTTTCCTCAAACTTGGGCATAATGGCCATGCCACCAGAACCGTAACTCGTGTAGAAATATAAGGTTCTGTTTCCCGAAGGGGCATTGCTGTTTCCAACATAAATGGAGCTGCCTATTGAGGTGTTCTTGAACCAGCAGTCAGGATAGGCGTTTGCGCCGTAAGCGCAATTTTCAAAGCCCTCGAAATAAGGTAAGCTGTCTATGGCGTCGCAAAGGGTTTTGCAGTTAACTTGAACGAAAGCGCTTTGTTCGCTTCCACAGTCGGATTGCACATAAATGGTATAATCCGTGTTGGTGCTCAGGTTGTTGAAGGTATAGAAAGTATCCGTCAGGTTGGTGATGAGCAAGTCATCGGAGTAGGTGCTGTCGGAGGGGAATATGGCCACATTCCAGCTGCTCTCACTGCCTGAAGCAGACCAACTGGCTGTGATTTCATTTGAACTAATATTGTTGAGTGTGAGATGTGTAGGACGAGGACAGTTGGATAACAGGTTGACGGCAAAATTGTCCACATGCAGATTGTTGTCCGCATTGCTGGTGGTGGATTCCGCATAGATGGCGATTTTCACCAATCCGGTGAAGTTTTGGGCCGAACCATTTCTCAAAGGTATTTCCACATGGGTTAGGGTGGCCAGGTTGTTATAGGTGCCGAAGCTGTTGGTGGTTGAGTCGTTGTCCCAAATGAAGGCGTTGTTGGAAGACCAGGTTTGTCCGTTGTCGGTGGAGACGACGATGGCAAACTTGTCGTCACTGCCGTCCAAGTCGGGTGCTCCCGTAGAACCGTAAGCGGTTAGCAAAACATCCATTTCCACTTGATAAGGAGTGGTGCCATCGCCTAAATCAATACTGGGCGAGATCAACCAGTCTTTTCTCGAGGAACCCCAAATATTGTTATAAATGTGTGAGCCGTTTCCAGCAATCATTTCCGAAGTGGATGTGTACCAATAGGATTGGCCAAAAGTCAAATTGGACACGGTGTCCAGTATGCCGGATGCATGTGACCAACAATCAGTGGGTGGTATTACATCATTGCTGAACTCTTCAAGGAAAGGTATGTTGTAAGCGCCACAAGCGGTGGTAAAGGTATATGGAGATGTCCAGATGCTCGTTTCCGTGCCACAATCGGCTTTCACATAGACCTCATAAGTGGTGTAGGGGAGCAATCCGCCCAAGAGTAAGGAGTCGGCAGTGCAAGGAATGGCGGTCACGGTGTCAGGGTTGCCACCTGCGGGAACCACGGCCACGAGCCAAGCGTTTTCGGATCCCTGCGGGGTCCAGTGAATTGTAGCGCTGTCAGACAGGATATTGGAAGCCGTCACGGAAGTCGGACGCTGGCAGTCACTTGTTTCATACAAAGTAACATCATCAATGAAGATGACATTGTTGTTATAGGTTGAATCACTCACTTTATTCAAGATGGCAATGTACTTGCCAGTACCGGTATAGTTGGCGAAGGAGATGTCCACAGCGTTCCAGTCACTGAATGAGGTGGCGACAACCGTGTCCACGGGAACAAATGTGTTTATGTTATTAGCGGAATCCATAACGCCTACAATAGCACGCCAAGCAGCGCCGCTGTAGTGATTATAACCTCTTATCATGAAAGAAAGCGTCAATGAGTTGACATTCAGGTTGGCGTCGATCTCCGGCAGTACAGCAGCATTGTAGTAACTTCCTGTAGAGTATAAATATAAAGCGCGCTCTCCGGAATAATGGTAAGAATAAGTGATGTATGGATAGTCGTAAGTGCCGCTGGTGTAAGTGTTTATGTGACCCCAGCAAGGAGGGAAGGTGAGGTTGGCGGTATGGTAGCCCTCAAATCCTTCGTTGAAAGGCAAACTTTCGGCCGTGATGACATTGCAGGAGGTCATTACTGTGATTTCAGGAGAAGCATATCCCAAATCCCCATTGCCACAGTCAATTCGCATGATAATGTTGTAGTATGTTCCGCTGGCAAGATTGTCCAAAACATATGAAGGACTTGCCGTCACATATTCCACAGTGTCGTATTCAGTGTCTGACGCTTTTTTGTAATATAAAACAAAATCAGTAGCGTTGTTTGGGGTGTATGGGGTCAGTGTCAAGGAACTTGTTGTGGGATTTGTTGCCGTCACGCTGTCAATGCTGCCACATGTCAACTCTACAATGGAAATGTTATCCACAGCGGCAGGACTGTTGTCATAATAACTTTCATCTGTATTAATCCAATGGAAATAGAGACGTTGGATGCCTGTCAGGTTCTCACTCAGCAGGATATGGGCTTGTTGCCAAGAGGGTTCATCCACAAATCGTCCTAAATACAGGGCGTTGGAAGGGGCACCATTTACCGGATTGACAGGCGCTCCGATGTACACTTCCATGTAGTCGTAGAACTCGTTATAATCAGGATAAGCAAAACCTTCGCATTTCCAGTCAAAGGACAGACTGTGAGGATTGCCCGTATTGCCCAAGTCTATATCGCGATAAGCCCACACATTGCTTTCCACATAAGTGTCATAGCCGTATGAGTTCCCGTTGTTGTCGGAGATGTAGAGGGCACGCGAACCCGTGTTGTGTGTGGCGGTGCCAATAGCCCATTTGTTGGGATTGTTGCCGTTCGCCAACACCCAGTTGTTGTCGTCACTGGTTTCAAATCCTGTGGAGTAGGGAATGGTACCTGGATTGTCTTGGGTGGTGGTGATGGAAAACAAGCGCCAGTTGGATGTTTCAGAAGTGAGCGGGTCACAAATGGAACGAATGTAAAAATCGTAAGAGCTACTTGCTGTCAAACCGGAAATGGTGACAAAAGTGTCGGTGGTGTTGAGGGGTGTCACGGATGCGTCATTGGGATTGAAACCGGGGGCACCGTAAGCATATTCCCACAGATTTTGTCCGTTGGAATTCCAGGAAAGGTTCACCGAATACTGGTCCGCCGTCGTCACATAGGGCATGGGCGGGAAACAGTTGCTGCAACCGATGAAGGAAAAGAACGGAGCCGTTCCCAGTTGAGATGCATCGGAACAGGTGTAAATCAGCAGTCCATTGAAATAAACATCAAAAGAGCATTCTTCATCGTAAGTGTAACCACTGCCTTCGCTCCACACAAGCGTGTAGGTGTTTCCGGCTGTAAGCGTGATGGAATCGATTGCAGAGTAGCCGGTCGACATGGTAATACTACCCACTACAGTGTTGCCTTGTTTCACAGATATGGCAGAACCGCCGTTCCAGCCATCTCCGTAACTGTCGTACATGTGAAAAACATAAGCACAAGAATTTTGGGCAAAAACACCCAAACCAATTGTAAAGATCAAACCTAAAAGAAATAGTATTTTTTTCATAAAAAGAAATTTATATGAATAATAATAAAAACTCAAAGGTAAAGAAGTAAACGAACGTTTAGTTTCTGAATAGAATCATGTTGCAAAAATAATAAAATTAATATAGGTATATACGTTCCAATATTTTTTCCTCATTTTCCCAAGTCAGTTCTTGCGCCGCCTTTTTGCAGTTCTCTTTGCATTGCATATAGAAATCCGGATTGCTTTGTAGTTGTCTGGTTGCTTTCACGATGGCTTCAGGGGTTATTTCGTCGGCCACCACACCTACTTGGTATTGTTGCACGATGCGTGCGCGCTCGGGCAGATTGGAAACGATTTGCGGGGTGCCCGCTTTGATATATTCGAATATTTTGTTGGGAAGACTGAACCGGGCGTTGGGTCCCACATCGTGGTCCATGGCCAGACCGGCGTCTGCCAAAGCCGTATATTGGAACAGCATGTCCTGTGTTTGGCGGGGAACGATGGTTATGCGGTCACCAAGATGCAGTTCGGTCACCATTCGGCGCAGTTTTGGGATGATAGTACCGCTGCCGATTATGAAAAGATGCGCGTCGGGCAGTTGTTGCATGGCCATTACGGACTCTTCGCCGCCGCGTCCCTCGTTCAAACCATTGCCCTGCAGGATGAGGTTGAACTTGTCGGTGGGCATTCCCAAGTCGGTTTTGGAGCACTTGAGCGGCGGCGTGCCCGCGGGTGGGATGTTGCGCACCAGATGAGCGCGCATGCCGTACTCTTGCTCGTATTGGTCCACGATGGACTGGCTGACGGTAATGACGGTTTTCAGTTTTGGGAAACAAAAGCGTTCAATGGCGCGCCAAACCTTGAGAGCGGCGGGATTACTGGTTACGGATAATTCGCCGCAGAAGTACTCGTGACTGTCATAAACCAGTCGCTTGCGCCGGAACTTGCTTACTAAAGTATTGGGTAAAAGTGTGTCCAAATCATTGGCAATCAGCACATCGCACTTTTTAAACAGCAGATAGAAGAAAAGCCGGAGATTGTATTCGGCATAGAAAATCCAGTTTTTACGAAACAGCAGGCGCATCCTGTGCGTGTGGTACGCGCGTGGCGCCAACTCAGGAGAGTCGGCATAGCGGCGCCCCACCAGCGTGACATCATAGCCGTTGCGGGTGAGAAACATAGCCATCTTGTCCACACGGGCGTCCGTGTAGAGGTCATTGGTTACCGATAGGATGGCACGCTTCATTATTCGGCGGACATGCGGCCGTGGCAGTTTTTGTACTTTTTGCCGCTGCCGCACGGGCATGGATCGTTGCGGCCCACTTTCTTCTCCACGCGGATGGGTTGTGCACCCTTGCCTCCCGGAGCCACTTGGCGGCCTCCGCCAGCCACTTCCTCACGGCCGGTGGTCAGCTTTTTGGCATCCGATTGCGGCAACTGCGCCTCACGCACTTGCGGGGCCTCCTCCGCCATCGGGATTCTGCCCTTGTTCAGGAAGCTCACAATCTCCTGGCTGATGCGCACCAGCAGTTGGTCGAACAAGTTGAAGGACTCCAATTTATAGATCAACAGCGGGTCTTTTTGCTCGTAAGAGGCGTTTTGCACACTCTCTTTCAAGTCGTCCATGGCACGCAAGTGCTCTTTCCAGGCGTTGTCAATCACAGCCAAGGTGATGCCCTTCTCAAACGACAAGCCCACCTCGCGGCCTTTGGTTTCGTAACACTTTTTCAGCGGAGCCACAATGTTGATGTTTTTGGTGCCGTCGGTGAACGGGATGGCGATGTTCTGGAACTTGTCGCCATGCTCCAGATATACGCGTTCCATCACCGGATAGGCCTGCTCGCTGATTTGCTGGAGTTTTGTTTTATAGTGGTCATAAACCACAGGATAAAGTTTTTCTATCAAGACTTGGGGACGCTCCTGCAGGAAATACTGCTCGTCGAATGGGGATTCGCAACCGAAAGTCTTGATCATGTCCATGTTGAAACCATCAAAATCTTTGGCTTCCCAGTTGTTGGTGACCACCGTTTCGCACACATCCTCAAACATTTGCGCGATGTCGATGGCAAGACGGTCGCCGAACAGGGCGTTGCGGCGTTTGCGGTAGATGGTGGAACGCTGTTTGTTCATCACATCATCGTATTCCAGCAAACGCTTACGGATACCGAAATTGTTCTCTTCCACTTTCTTCTGGGCGCGCTCGATGGATTTGGAAATCATGCTGTGTTGGATGACATCACCATCCTGGTGGCCCATTTGGTCCATAACTCTGGCAATACGGTCGGAGCCGAACAAACGCATGAGGTCATCTTCCAAGGAGACGAAGAATTGGGAACTGCCCGGGTCGCCTTGACGGCCGGAACGACCGCGCAACTGGCGGTCCACGCGGCGGGAGTCATGACGCTCGGTGCCGATGATGGCAAGACCGCCCTTTTCGCGCACCTCCGGTGTCAGCTTGATGTCGGTACCACGACCGGCCAT
>DGGS01000018.1 GCA_002392325.1 Bacteroidales bacterium UBA3868 | reverse complement strand
AAGCGCAGTTCTTGATAGGCAGCTCTTTCTCGTCGATGATGACGTCGCGGTAGAGGTTGGTCACCGGTACTTCGGCGGTTGGTATGAGGTAGAGGTCGTCCACTTCGCAGTGGTACATCTGACCCTCTTTGTCGGGAAGTTGGCCGGTGCCGTAAGCGGAATCCTCGTTCACCATGTAAGGCGGTTGGATTTCAGTGAAACCGGCGGCCACAGCGCTGTCGAGGAAAAAGTCAATGAGCGCGCGCTGCATACGAGCACCTTTGCCTTTGTAAACGGGGAATCCGGCACCTGTAATCTTGGTGCCAAGCTCGAAATCAATGATGTCGTATTTTTTCACCAACTCCCAATGAGGCATGGCGTCATAGTCGAAATTGGAGGCGTCGCCTTCGGTATAGACGATTTCGTTGTCCTCAGCACCTTTTCCCGGTGCCACCGCGGGACTTGGAAGATTGGGCAGCAGCACCATCTTGTTTTGCAGCAGCACTTCCTGCTCTTGCAATTTGGCGCGGTCTGCCTTTTCGGTTTCTTTCAGCTCGGCCATGCGGGCTTTCAGCACTTCGGCCTCCTCGCGTTTGCCTTCTTTGAACAGTTGGCCAATCTGCTTGGCGCCTTGGTTCTGCTCCATGAGGTTGTCATCCAAGCTCTTTTTGAGGGTACGGTTGTCTGTATCCAGTTGACGAATCTCGTTGACCAGTTCAGTGGCATCGAAATTCTTGATTTTCAGTCTGTCAATTACTTCTTGAGGATTTTCTCTTAAAAGTTGTATCTGTAGCATGGGTTCAAAAATTTAAGGCGCAAAGATATAAAAAATGCGGTGAAGTTGGTTTTAGGATCGTTGATAATAGGTTTCTCTCAAAAGGCGGAAATGGTCGGGTTGGACCTCGTCCTGGATAAATTCTTTGGCGGAATTTTCCTTGCCGTTTTCATCGTAGGTGTATTCCGCCCAGCCCGTCAGTTGGCCTTCCTTGTTGATTATGGAGTTTTTAACCACTTGGTCGCCGTCATATTCCAGTGTGATTTTACGATAGTTGTCGAGGTCTTCAGATTCGATTTCCACTTGTTGGTTTAATTCGTTGAACTGGCAATAGGTTTTGGCGATCAGCATGTCGTTGAAATCGTAAACGAGTTCTTTCACACAGTTGTTGTGTTCATCGTAAGTGAATTCGTGCGTGCGGCGGTCTTTGTTTTGAACCTCGTCACGGATGTATTTGGAAACCAACCCTTTTTCGTTGTATTCGTAGGTGTGGATGTTCAAGGTCTTGCCATAGTCGTCATTTTCAAACTCTTTGATTAATAGGCCGTTCTGATAATGCATTTCTTTTTCCACATAGTCCAGTTTGCCATCGTCGTACATTTCCTGGCGGAGAAGATGGCCATCGTCATCGTACACGAAGTGGGTCACATATTCCACATCGCCTTCACCGAAGTAATTGCTTTGTTGAACCATAAGACCTTGGTCATTATAAGTGTTCACAGACTTTTGGAGCAGGATATGATCTTGGTCATATTGTTCGGCTTGTATGAGTTGTCCTTGCTCATTATATTGGTTGATGGTGAGGGTGTTGAGGTTGCCGTCGGGGTCGAAGCGTTCTTCACGGACAATTTGTCCGGCCTCATTGTAGGAGGCTTCGAGTTCGGTGTATTCCATTTTTTCAATATCCGCCTCATCGTATCCGATGCGTTGGTGTTCGATTTTGATGATTTTCAGGTTTTTCATAACGATATCATTTTATAATTGCAAAGATACAAAAAAAAGGGTTTCCGGCTCTTGCCGAAAACCCTTACATGATAGTAAGTGGTAAAATTTATGTTTAATCTTTCAAGCAGCGAACAGAGAACGACTCGTATATGCGGCCACTTGTAGGCCCACCTAATATTTTAAAATAACTATATATTGTATAAACATTACGATAAGACCCAACACCTGGCCAAGATGACGTCCAGAAACATGCTTGATTTCCAAATTGGCCGAAGTTACTACCTCCTGTTGTTGATATACCATAAAAACCAGCGGGAAGAGCTGAAAATCCGGTGGCATTGTTTGTTTCCATTTGGTAGCCTGCAGTACAGTTAGTAGTATTTGAAACCCATCCGGTGGTTGCAGCCAAAGCCTTGCCCACATTAATGTTGGTATCACCGCATACATAGTCACTATTATTTGATAAATAGTTTCTTAATTGTACCCATTCAGATGAACTTGGCACATGCCAGCCTACGGGACAAACCCCTTGTCGGCCACTTGGATTAGCGTTACTGAAGGATTCACCATGCATTGTAGCCGGCCAATTATAAAGGAGACCATAACTATTCACAATTGTGGAGTCATTATTGGGATAGTAGTAGTAAAAAGCAGTGGAACTTGAATCTAAACCATGGATGATTGCCGTTCCATCACTGAAGTGTTTGGCGCGCATGTTTTCTCTCAACCAGCACTGGTTGCCAATCCGTACCGTTTGATAAATATTGTTGTCATAGTCTTTCACAGTGTATAAACCGCAAGTACTTAATGATAACGCTGTATTCAGACTGTCAATAGTATTCTGCTGTTGGTTGATTTGATTCTGTAGCGGAGCAATGGCATTGTTGATCATATTTTGCACATCTTCAGGGGTAAGACCTGTAGGAGCAGGAGTCTCGGGATCGCGTAAGCAGCGGACAGACAAACCACAATAAATCGAATATGAACTTACATAGGCACCAGTGTACTGGTAATGGATTTGCGCATATTTAGCCTTATCTCCACCGGAAACAATATCGGATGCCCATGCCATAAACTGAAATCCATAATTACCGCCAAAATGGATGGTTGGATTTGGTGAACCATAATAATTGGCAAGTCCTCCAGCAATAGCCGAAAAACCGGAAGCATTGTTTTGTGAGTAATCATTACCAGGAACGCAAGAGGAAGAATTATAGCCCCAATACTGATCCGAAGCCAAAGCTTTGCCTATATAGGAACTTGTGGCGTCGCACAACCAAGAACTCTGACTGCGTGCATAGGCATACAATTGGTTCCATTCAGAAGAACTGGGTACGTGCCAACCAGTGGGGCAAACTCCTTGCACACCACTAGGGTTAGCGCTGCTGCTGGCCGAATTGTTCATGGCCGCAGCCCAATTATAGTAAAGGCCTAGGTCTTCCAAACTGTACCGATATGATTCGCTATAATAGTAGTAATACGGAGTAGTCCAACTTGTGTCTGTTCCCGTTTGTATAGCCGTTCCATCGCTGAAATGTTTGGCACGCATGTTTTCTTTCATCCAGCATTGGTCGCCTATTTTTATTGTATGGTATTCGTTCCCATCATAGTCTTTCACTTTGGAAATCCCGCAGGTAAACGTATTCGTCACACTGTCAATATAGTTTTGCAATCGGTTAAACTCGTTTTCTATTGCCCCTACTGTCTCATCTTTCAAACAGCGTACGGAATGTCCGACATCAAGTCCAGAATTTTGAGAAAAAAGTTTGCGATCATTATTACCCAAGTATAAAGTCCTACGGCGAGTGCTATCTAAGGAATAATAGCTTGTGGTCCAAAAATAAGTCGATAGGGAAAACTTAGTATATGAACTGGAATGCATACCTGCTGGAAGCGCACTGAATCCGGATGCATTATTCTGGGTTAAATCATTACCAATAGCACATTCGTAAGTGCTTGTTTGCCAATCTGTGGTGGCAGCTAATGCTTTAGAGATATTCTCAGCGTTGGAGTTACATCGCCATTCTGGATGTTCATCTCTCACATATATCCACAATATATCAAATTCCGTCCAACTGGGGACATGCCATCCCTTTGGGCAAATACCCTGAACCCCACTAGGATTACCTCCGACGGCATCAGCACCATTCATGAAGGCAGTCCAGTTATACAGATATCCAAATTTGGCCACGTTGGCGGAATCATTGTTCGGATAACAGCGATACCCTACAGATGTGGAAAGGGTTGAACTATACGGTATTTCAGTTCCGTCACTATAATGTGTGGACCTGAGATTCTCTTTGAGCCAGCATTGGTTTCCAATCTTCACGGTGTTGTATTCGTTTCCATCATAGTCTTTCACCTTGGATATGCCGCAAATAAAGCCCATTTCATTATCCAAATTATATTGCATGTCACTCATGGCGTTTTGCAAACTGTCCAATGCGTTCTGCATACCGGCAAAGTCGGGTTTGTTCAGAATCTCGGCCACGCCGCTGGTGGCATCCCAGTCGGAATTCACTTGGGCAGCAGGAATTGTAGGTGTGTCCTCCAAATCATCGTAACTGCCGGAGAAAGCCACATCGGCCAGAACAGGCTTGTTCATAATCTGTGCCACGCCGCTGGTGGCGTTCCAGTCAGCGTTCACTTGAGCTGCAGGAATCGTAGGCTTGTTCTGGATGTATGCCTTGGATGAGGTGTTGGTCTCGTTCCAGTTGGCCTGCACCTGCTCGGCGGGAATGGTGGGCTTGTTGGTCAAGTCGTTGTAGGAGCCGCTGGTGGCAACGGTGGCGAGAGTCGGCTTGTTCAAAATCTGTTGCACACCACTTGTGGCGTTCCAGTCGGCGTTCACCTGAGCTGCAGGAATCGTAGGTTTATTCTGGATGTATGCCTTGGATGAGGTGTTCGTCTCATTCCAGTTGGCCTGCACCTGCTCGGCGGGGATGGTCGGTTTGTTGGTCAAGTCGTTATAGTTGCCGCTGGTGGCTACTGTAGCCAGTGTCGGTTTGTGCAAAATCTGCTGCACACCGCTTGTGGCGTTCCAGTCGGCGGGCAGTTGGGTGAAGGTGCCACTGCCGGAGGAAAGCGGAATTATGGTGGTGTTGGAGCCGTTGGCATCCGTGATGGTGACCATAAGATTGGAACCGGCCGTGTCCAATGTGATGGTGGGTGACACGCCGTCATTGCCGTCTTCACCATCGTTTCCGTCATTTCCGTCCTGGCCATCCTGACCATCACGCCCGTCGCGAAGGATATAGGTTTGTGTGGAACCATTCTCAGTGATGGTGAGCACATAGCCCGTGTCGGTCTGCGTCACATTAAGAGTGGGCACGGAAGCGGTGGTCACAAAGCCGGCGTCGTTGTTCAGCTGGCTGATGTTGGTGGGGATGGCCGGCTTGTCCAGAAGGTCGTTGTAGGAGCCGCTGGTGGCCACGGTGGCCAGGGAGGGCTTGTTGAGGATGTAGGACACGCTGGCTGGGTTGGTCTCGTTCCAGTTCACCTGCTGTTGCACAATCGTGCCACCGGATCCGGAACCTCCGCCGTTCGGGATGATGTACTGGTTGGAGCCGTTGACATCGGTGATGGTGAGCACCATGCCGGCAGCGCCCGTATCCACCGTGATGGTGGGAGAGAAGCCAGGGTCGCCGGGGGTGCCGGGAGCTCCATCCACACCGTTGGTTACGGTATAAGTGGAAGTGGTGTTGTTGCTGTAGTAAATGGTGTAGGTGTCCACATTGTCCGCGGTGCCGGTCTTGGCAATGGAGTCAATGCCCACGCCGTCCTGGCCGTCATTGCCGGGAGTTCCCACCAGGGAGTCGAGGAAGTCGGCCTCTGATCCTGTGTTGCCAGCGTTGAGCCACAACTGGTAAGCGGAAAGGCCGTCATTGCCCGCAGGCCCTTGTCCGCCGCCGGTGGGCAGGAAGTAGGTTTGCGGGGTTCCGCCGGGTTGCGTAACAGCAATCACATATCCGGAATCAACGGGAGTGATGCCGAAGGCGGGCACATTGCCAGCCTTCTCGGCGTAAAGGGCGTAAGGCACACTCATCAGCTGCTGGGTGCCTTCAATGCTGTAGTTGACGCCGCCATTCGGGTCGATCTCCGATTTCAGGAAGAAGGGACCGTTGGCCCAGTCAACTGCGGCCAGGGAGCCCACGACGGTGCTGCCGCCGCCCACCTCGAGGGTGAGCAGGCCGTTGGCGTTGGTGGTGGCGTTGTGAATCTCAACATAAACGGGCGTCCCGTTCACGCTGCCCTGCAGGATGGAGACCCTGGCAGAGACATTCTGGCTGGTGACAAGCGTGTTGTTGGCGTTGCGCACCACGGCCTGATAACTCATCTTTTGCGGCGCCTGTGCGAACAAAGCGGCCGCTGAGAGCATCAAAACGAAAAGAAAGAGTAATGATTTTTTCATAATATAGGGATTTAGTTAAACAATTAGAGTCAGTTGTCGGTTGTGTTTGGGGTTCCGCTCGCGTAGCGAGCGGAATGGTGGAGGTCAATAACTTAACACCCCACCACCATTCCGCTGCCGAAGGCAGCGGAACCCCAAAGAGCAGAGGACAGTTTTATGTTAAACGGAACCTAAAATCTGTTCTTCACAATCTGGAAGGTCTTCAGCAGCTGCTTGCCGTCCATGATGCGCAGTTGGTAGGTGGCGGAGGGGTACTCGGAGAGGTCCATTCGGGTGAGGAGGTCGAAGACATCGAACACCCGCAGGAGTTTGCCGCTCTTGTCGAAGAGCTGTGCTTTAAGTCCGTCGGAGGGGATCTCGTAATTGGAGATTTTCAGTTGCACGGAGTGTGCGGTGGGGTTGGGGTAGAGCACCGCCTCGAGTTGGATGCCCGGATAGTTGTTCACGCCCACGGTCTGGATCTCGTAGGGCTGCTGCACACCCTCGATGATGTACTTGCCGTCGGTTTCCGCACGCTGGTCCGCGATCTGTCCCACAGTGTAGGTGGCGGAGCCGCCGTTGCCGGAGGCCGTGCCGCCTGCGGTCACAACGCCAGTCTGGCAGAATGCCGTGAATGCTAAGGCGCAGAAAATCAAGGTAAAGTAAAGCTTTTTCATAATTATAGTTTTAGTGTAACAATATCTGATTTTATACCATGCAAAAATAAAACAATATAATTATAAAATCAAGTAAGTAAATTTACTCAATTTTTAATAAAAAAAGATAAATATCTATAAATGAATAAAATAGGAAATTTAGAATTCGTCCACGACCGTGACCCATTTGAAAATCTGGTCACCGCGGCGCACAAGTTCTTTCACGGGAATGGAGCAAAGCACACCCTTCTCCACTTTTTCCACGGGTTTCAGGTCCAGTCGGATTTCCGACAAATGGTCTTCATACACACCTGTGGTGGAGCCGATAATGAGAATGTCATCGCCAACGGAAAGTTCGCCTTCCTCCATGCAGACTTCAGCCACGGATAGTTTGGAAAAATAGTTGGTGATTTTTCCGACCCTCTGTTTGTAGCGGGTGGCTTGTGACCCGTAGCGTTTGGACCACTCGCCCATAGTGCGGCCAAGGTAATATCCGCCCCAGAATCCACGGTTATAGACATCGCGCATTCTGGAGGTCCACTCCTCAGTTTTCTCTTGGGTGAATGTTCCGTTCTCAATGGCGTGCAGGGCTTCATGATAGCACTCCGTCACCACTTTCACATATTCCGGTGAGCGGCCACGCCCCTCAATCTTAAGGACGGAAACCCCCGCTTTGATGATTTTATCCAGAAAACCTATGGTACACAGGTCTTTAGGTGATAGGATATAGGGATTATCCACATGTAATTCGATTTCATTTTCCTCATCTATGATTTTGTAGGCGCGTCGGCAGGGTTGGTTGCACGCCCCACGGTTAGAGGAAAAATTATAGTTGTCCAAGCTGAGGTAACATCTTCCGGATACGGCCATGCACAAGGCCCCGTGCACGAAGATTTCGATTTTCACCAATTCGCCTTTTGGACCCGTAATGTTTTGTTCCTTAATGGTTTGGCAAATGTCTGCCACTTGTTTCAGCGTGCATTCACGACCCAACACAATCACATCGGCAAACTGGGCATAATAGCGCACGGCCTCCACATTGGTGACATTGCACTGGGTGGATAAATGGACCTCCAACCCGATTTGGCGGGCGTACTGTATAACAGCCATGTCGGAAGCGATAATGGCGGTGACTTGGCATCTTTTTGCCACATCGAGCAATTCGTGCGCCTTTTCAATTTCGTCGTTATAGACAATAGTGTTGACGGTGAGATAGGAATTCACATGATGCTCGTGGCAAATGTCCGTAATCTGTTGCAGGTCTTCCAGCGTGAAATTAGCGGCGGAGCGCGAGCGCATATTCAATACCCCTACGCCAAAATATACGGAACCGGCACCCGCCTGTATGGCGGCCATTAGAGACTCATACGAGCCAGCCGGTGACATTATTTCGATCATAATTTAAGATGTGAGACTTAAGACGTGAGATGTGAGAGGGTTCTAATTCCATGTATCTTATGCAGCTATTTTTCTTCCTGCTCCTTTTGGGAGATCATTTTCAGGAAAGCCACTTCTTTTTTGGTGAGGAAGCGCCACATGCCTCTGGGGAGGTCCTTTTTGGTGAGTCCGGCGAAGATCACGCGGTCCAGTTTCTCCACATTGTAGCCGAGAAATTCGAACATGCGGCGGATGATGCGGTTTTTGCCGGAATGGATGGTGATGCCGATTTCCCTTTTCGATTCGGACCCCTCCACATATTGCACATCATCGGGGATGATAACGCCGTCGGAGAGTTCAAGTCCGTTGCGAATGGCGGCCATATCGATGGGGGCGAAGGGTTTGTCCAGTTCCACCAGGTAGGTTTTTTCAATTTGTGAGCTCGGGTGGGTGAGTTTCTTGGTGAGGTCGCCGTCGTTGGTGAAAAGCAGCAGTCCGGTGGTGTCGCGGTCGAGGCGGCCAACGGGGTAGATGCGCTCTTCGCAGGCGTCGCGCACGAGTTCCATCACATTGGCGCGGTCGCGCTCGTCATCGGTGGTGGTGATGTAGTCTTTGGGTTTGTTGAGGAGCACATAGACGGGTTTCTCGCGTTGGAGCACGCGGTCGCCGTAGCGCACCTCGTCGGTGGGCAGCACTTTGTGGCCCATCTCGGTCACCACTTCGCCGTTCACGGTGATGGCGCCGGAGGCGATGAGCACGTCGGCGTCGCGGCGTGAGCAGATGCCGGCATTGGCAATGTATTTGTTCAAGCGGATTGGACCGTGCTGTTCCTCGAATTCCAAGGTGAGGATTTTCTGCGCGCGGGGCGTTTGCCGACCTTCGCGTTTGCGCCGGGCCACGATCTCGGTCAGAATCTCCGACTCGGCAGTCACATTGCGGTGGCGCGGACGGTCGTCCTCCTTGCGGTCGCGGAAAGAGCGTTTGGGGCGCTCGTCTTTGTCGTTGAAACGGCGCTTTGGCCGGTCATTATCACGGTCGAATTTCTTGAAACCGCGCTTACCGCGGAAAGAATTCTCCCCGTCATCTTCGAATTTTCGTTTGGATTTATAGGGCTTGTCCTTGAATGAACGCCTGGGTTTGGAACTGCCCGCTTCGTCGTTGTTGAAACGGCGCTTGGGACGACTCTCTGTGCGTGGCTTTCTCTCGAAAGTCTGGTCGTCCGAAAAATCTTCGCTGTTGAATTTTCTTGCCATTAAAGGTATGTTTGTCAATGTTTTATAAAATGGCTGCAAAAGTACAAAAAATGTGGGGAACTTCTAATAAATCAGTCCCAACTCCAATTTTGCGGCTTCCGTCATCATGTCCATCTCCCAGGGCGGGTCGAAAGTCACTTCCACCTCCACTTTGTTTACACCCGGAATCATGGAAATCTTCGTCTTCACTTCCATCGGAAGACTTTCGGCCACCGGACAATTGGGCGCAGTGAGGGTCATCAGGATATAGACATCGTTGTTTTTGTTGACTTCCAATTTATAGATAAAACCTAATTCCCAGATGTTTACAGGGATTTCCGGGTCATAAATGGAGTTCAGTACTTCAATGACTTTTTCTTTCATAAACTATTATAATTATTGGAGTGCTTTTTCTTTCAGTGAAGTGAAACCGTCGCCAAGGGTTTCCGACGCATCTACGATGGTAACAAACGCTTTAGGATCGATTTCGTGTACAAAATTGATGAGAACAGGAAGTTCTTTGCGTGAAATGGTCGTGAATATGATTTTTTTCTCATTGTAGTTATACATGCCCTCACCATGAAGGTATGTGCCACCGCGCTCCAGTTCATCGAGAATGCGCAGACGGATGTCCTCGTACTTGTCGGAAATAATCAAAACAGCTTTGCTGGAGTGGAAACCGGCAATTACTTTGTCCATCACAATGCCCGTCACATAAATGATGAGCCAAGAGTACAATGGAATGGTCCAGTCTTTGAATGCGGCCAAGGCGGCCAACACGATAGTGGAGTCCACCATAATCAACAAGGTTCCTAACGGAATGTGTTTCACATATTTGCCAATGATCATGGCGATAATGTCAGAACCACCAGAGGTGGCGCGGGTTTTGAAAATCAAACCCAATCCGACACCGATGATAACGCCTCCGCAGAGCGCGATGATGAAGTTGGCGGACGGGTCGGGGATCATGGGCTGGCCCGGCAAACTAATCAGAGGGGCATATCCATATATGCCTTCCCACATGGAGATGAAGGCCGGCAATGTGATGACACCCACCAGAGTTTTGGCCCCGAATTTCGGACCCAACCATAAGGTTCCGATCAGAAGAAGTGGCAAGTCCAGACAGATACCCGACAAACCAATCGGGAAATTGAAGACATGGTGCAGAATGATGGCGATACCGTACACACCGCCCGGAGCCAGTTTCAACGGAGAGACAAATATCACATAACCAATGGACATGATGAATGTTCCCAACACTATCAGGCCATAGTCTTTGAGGACTTTCTTCCAATCAATATTTTTCCAGTCTATTTTCTTAAAGAGTTTCATATTCTGTTTTTTTTATCGGCTGATCGTCATATTAAGACGCTTTGCGATTTCTTTTCTGATTTTATCGGTTGCCACGATTTTTTGAATAATACCCAATTTTTCTTCTTCCGTATAACTGTTATCCGCAAGTTCCTTTTCTAAAAATGCCTTTTCATGTTCGGCAATGCGAAGTTTGAGGGAAAGAAGGGTGTTTTCCACTTCCTGTTGCAAGGTTGAGCGACTGTTTTGCACAGAATTGGTGTACATTTCGTACTTTTTGACCCATTGCGGACTGTAAGTGGGGTCTTCGCTGCCAATATATTCCAAAGCGAAAGCGCTTTCTTCCTTGTTTTCACTAAGCAGAAAGGTGCGCTTGATGTCATCCTGATCACAGAGTATTTCCGCCACTTCAGCATAGTGCTCGTACATTTTCAACAGGTTGGAATCGTGCAGGATAATGCCGTCGTTGTACAATTCATCAAAAACATATTGGTCAACTCGGACAGGGATGGGTTCGCCATTTTCCGGAGCTTCCACAAAAATCTCATATAGACCGTATTTGAGGAGGAGAATAATGAGATTTTTTTCCGCCTCATAGAGCAAATCAGCGTTTTTAGCGGGTCTTTCGGGCGTTTTTTTCTCAACAGGAGAGACAAGTTCCGGAGCTTCCGCAGCATTTTTGCCGCCCTTTACCTTGTCCTGCCAAGTAAGAAAGCGTAACTCATCGCCCAAGGTTTTTTCTGACAAGTCGAAAAGGGTGGCGCACTTCTTAATGTAGAATGTCTGCGCGATGCGGTCCTGCACCTTGGCGATGCTCTTCACAATCTCCTTTACCATTTCACTGCGCTTGCGCGGGTCGTCACCGGCTTCCTCCGACAAAATATTGGCCTTGAACAAGAGGAAATCGGTGGAGTTTTTCTCCAAATAATCCGCTAACTCACTGTCTCTGTGTTTTTTGGCAAACGAGTCCGGATCTTCCCCGTCAGGCAGCAAGCACACTTTTACATTGAGATTTTTCTCCAACAGCATGTCAATGCCGCGCAGCGAGGCCTTGATACCCGCGCGGTCGCCGTCGTACAACACGGTGATATTGCGGGTCTGCGTGCCCAGAATCCTCACCTGCTCGTTGGTGAGCGATGTGCCTGATGAAGCCACCACATTCTCAATGCCAGCCTCGAACATGGAAATCACATCCGTGTAACCTTCCACCAGATAGACGTTGTCCTTCTGACGAATGGCTTTCTTGGCCAGGTAAATATCGTACAGCGTGTCGCTCTTATGGTAGATTTCGTTTTCGGGCGAATTGATATATTTGGCGGTCTTCTCGTCTTTTTTCAGCACGCGTCCTCCGAAACCGATGGTCTTGCCCGTGGTGTTGTGGATGGGGAAGATGACACGGCCGCGATAAGCGTCGTACAACTTTCCACTTTCCGATTTCTTAATCAGTCCTAATTTCAGAAGAAAATCTTCTTTATATCCTTTTTTAATCGCCTCTTTGGTGAAGGTGTCCCATCCGCCGGGGCAGTAGCCCAATTTGAACTTGTCAAGAGTAGCGTCCATGAACCCGCGTTCCTTGAAGTAAGAGAGACCTAACAGCTTGCCTTCCTCACCGTTGCGCAGCTGGTCCATGAACCACTTTTCCGCAAACTCATTGACCAGATAAAGACTCTCCTTCTCGCTCCGGAGCTCCTTTTCTTCCGGTGTTTCAACCCGGTCGTACTCAATGGTGATGCTGTATTTGTTGGCTAAATACTCCAACGCCTCCGGATAAGTCATCTTGGCATGTTCCATCAAAAAGGTGACGGCACCGCCTTTGGCATCGCATACAAAGCATTTGTAGATGCCCAGACGCGGATTCACATGCATGGAGGGATTGCGGTCGTCGTGGAACGGGCATACGCCCACATAACCTTGCCCCTGCCGTTTCAGCGGAACAAAGTCACCCACGACCTCCTCAATCTTGGCCGCGAAGTTGATTTCGTCTATGGTTTTTTTGGAAATCATCAATCGTTGTCTTTGTCTTTGTCAGAATTTCCCTTTCCGGAATAAACTTTGAATTTTTTGAAGATTTTCTTGTTGTGCATCACCTCCAACGCTTTCTGATAGGTGTCATCGCTTTCGAGGAAGATGCGGTATGCGTCGCCGAAACCGTACAAGCTGCGGGCGATTTCATATTTGAGATACTCTTTGATGTATTCGCTCACATGCTCCTCATTGCGCAAACGCATAGCCTCCGCATAGTTCTTGTTCACATAATTGGTGAACATCGTGTCCAGCATGTGTTGGTCTATGCTGTTGGTAGAAGTGAACAAAGAATCCAGTTTTGCGGTATTCTCTTTGATGAAAGCATTGGCGTAATTGGAGAATTTAAAGGAAGCGCTATCGCTAACACCTTCTTTTTTAGCATATTGCATAAATTCGTTATAGAAAGCGTCCGTGATGACATAGTTGTCTTTAAACGCTTCAAAAGTGGGATATCGTTTTTTGAGCGGTTCGCGGTTCTTGTCCATATAGTCAGCCACGAAGCTGCCGAACACGCCCTTGCGCACGATTTCATTGTAGAGGGTGGAATATTTGGTGGTGTCCAGCGGAACAAAAATGTCGGGCATGATACCGCCGCCGCCATACACGGTGCGTCCGTGCGGGGTTTTGTATTTCAATGAATCCGGGAATTGGATGCTGTCGGCGGTGTAGAGTTCTCCGCGGTTGGCTCGCTTTTGCAAATCTTTGAAATAGCTGTCCAAACCGTCATCGTAGGGTTTTTGGATGCAACGGCCCGTAGGTGTGTAATAATGGGAGATGGTGAGGCGCACTTGGGATTGGTCAATAAAGGTTAACGGTTTTTGTACCAATCCTTTACCAAAGGTCCTGCGGCCAATAACCAAGCCACGGTCCCAGTCTTGCACGCAACCGGAGGTGATTTCGGAGGCGGAGGCGGAGTTCTCGTCCACCAAAACAATGAGTTTGCCTTCCTCAAAAAGTCCGTTCTTCTCGGAATAGAACTTCTCGCCGGTTTTGCGGAAGTTGTCTGTATAAACGATGATTCTCTTGCCGGAGATGAACTGGTCACAGATTTCGAAGGCCACATTGAGATAGCCGCCGCCGTTGCCCCGGAGGTCCAGGATGAGGTCTTGCATGCCTTGGTCTTTCAGTTTTTTGATGGCTGAGGTCAGCTCGTTGGTGGAGGTGGCGGCGAAGCGTTCCAACTTGATGTAGCCGGTAGTTTCGTCAGCCATGAAGGAGACATTGATGCTGTGCATCGGGATGGCGCCGCGCGTGATGACAAAATCGAGCAGTTCGGGATTGTGTCCGCGCTTGATGGAGACTTTCACCTTGGAACCTTTAGCCCCACGCAAATGCTTGCGCACCCAGTCGTTGGAGATTTTTTCACCGTAGGCGATGGTGTCATCCACCTTTACAATCTTGTCGCCTGCCAGCAGTCCCACCTTTTCGGAAGGGCCGTTTATGATGACTTCCATCACATTGATGGTGTCCTTAATCAGTTGGAATGTCACGCCGATGCCGTCGAAAGAACCGATAAGGGGTTCGTTCATGGCTTGCACATCTTTTTTGGGAATGTAAGCGGTGTGCGGGTCCAACTCCTTCAGCATGGCCACGATGGCCTTGTCCATCAGCGGATCAAAATCAATGGAGTCCACATACATCATGTTGATGGAGTTGATGAGTTGGTCCATTTTAGTCTTGTTGGGCTGGTAGTTTTTGTTCGGATTCTGGGCAAAAACAATAGTCAAGCAACCAATACAAAGCAAAAAAGTGCAAAGAATATTCTTTTTCATCACGGTGTGTGTTTTTTTAGGGCCGCAAAGGTACAAAAATTAGTGAATAGTGAACAGTGAATAAGGGACAGAAAATATCAATCAAGGTTAAATATTATGCGTTCTATATCCGCATTTTAACCACAGTGATTCCGCTGCCGCCCATTTCCAGGGCTTCGTCCTGAAAGGCCTCCACATCTTTGCGCTTGGCCAGTTCCTGGCGGGTGATTTGGCGGAGGATACCATTGCCTTTGCCGTGCAGGATGCGCACGAAGCGGATGCTCAGCAGGGCGGCTTCGTCAAGGTATTCCTCGAGGTTGGCGATGAGTTCGTCCGCGCGCTGCCCGCGCACGTCCAAGGTGGCGTCAAATTCCGCCAACTTCTTGTTTATGGCATCGCCCAAGGTACCTTCGTTGTAATGAACCACCCCGCCCCGACGCACCTCACGCGCCTCCCGTTTGCTGATTTTCGCCAACTTGCGCACATCCGTCTTGAAGGATATGGAGTTGAACGCAATGGTGGCATCGTTGCCGCTGATGGCAGTCACCTCGCCCGTTACTTGCATGTCGGCCATGAAGACACTGTCGCCCACGCGGATGATGTTGTCTTCCGGTTTTTCTTCCACTTTCTTGGGTTTCGGAGCACTGCGCTTCACCGGTACAATGGGTTTCAAACTCTCTTCTTTTTCAATGGATTCAATTTCTCCTTTGAGTTCTTCTTTCAGTTTGGTGACATTTTCACGCGCCTTTTTGGTCTTCACGGCATCAGCCTTGGCCTCCTTGATGTCGCGGATGGTTTTCTCAATGACCTTGTTGGCACTCTCCACAATCATGTTGGCCTGGTTTTTGGCTTTCTGGATGATGTCTTTTCGTTGTTTGTCCAATTCGGAGAATTTTTCCGAATATTCATCGATCATCTCGGCCAGTTGGTCATCGGCGGCGCGCACTTGTTTCAGCGTTTTTTCCGTTTCCATTTGCGCAATTTCAATCTCTTCCAGTTTGCGCTCATAGTCAATTTGCGCGGTTCCCGATTTGGCGATAGCGCTTTCTATAATATGAGGATTTAGTCCTATATGTCGGGCAATCTCGTAAGTGAAAGAACTTCCCGGCTTGCCGATTTTGAGTTTGTACAGTGGTTGAAGTGCCTGCGTGTCGTACAGCATGGCCCCGTTTTCCGCTTCGGGGTGCGTGTCGGGAAACATCTTCAGATTCCCGTAGTGCGTGGTGATGATGCCGAAAGCTTTGTGTTCGTAAAAACTTTCCAAAATGGCTTCGGCCAACGCACCGCCCAGTGTGGGTTCCGTACCCGACCCGAACTCGTCAATCAAAAATAACGATTTGCTGTTGAGATGGTCGTCCATCATCTTTAGGTTGGAAAGATGCGAACTGTATGTGCTGAGGTCATTTTCAATGGATTGTTCATCTCCAATGTCTATAAAGATACTGTCGAAGATGCCCATGTCTGAGGTGCTTTGCATGGAAACCAGCAATCCGCACTGCATCATGTATTGGAGCAGTCCTACGCATTTCAGACACACGGATTTTCCGCCGGCATTGGGCCCTGAAATCAATAGAATACGCTGACCATCGATCAGTTTCATATCCAAAGGAATCACCTTTTTGCCTGATTTCTTTAGCGTGAGGTAAAGTAGCGGGTGTACGGCTTGTTGCCATTCAATAAGTTGGCGGTTGTGAATGTGCGGCAGAGCAGCATTGATGTCAATGGCGAACAGCGCTTTGGCGCGCAGGAAATCGTAACGACCCATAATATGCTGTGCTTCCAGCAGTTCCGGAATTATAGAACGAATATTGTTCGACAACTCCGTCAAAATGCGCACCATTTCTCGACTTGCTGCATTTTGCAGGTCTTTCAATTCGTTGTTGGCATCAAAAACTTCTGTTGGTTCGATGAACACGGTTTGTCCAGTTGCGGATTCATCGTGGATGAATCCTTTGAGGCGGCGCTTGTATTGGGCCGCGATGGGAATACAGAGTCGTCCGTTACGGATGGTCATCTCGGCATCCTCTTTCACCAAACCGTCTTGTTTGGCAGCATTCAGGATTTTGCGAATCTGTCGATCGGCACTGTTGGAAATACGGTTGATTTCGCCTTTGATGCGGCTCAGTTCGTCAGAAGCATTGTCGCGCAATTGCCCTTTGTCGTCCAAAATACGGTTGATAGCGTTCAACAGGTCGCGCTGGATGGGCATCTCTTCGCAGATATCCCACAAATAGGGATATTTTTTGTCTTGTTGACGCGAACGCAAATAGACGAAAATGTTCGTCATGGTGACGATAAAGCCGCGCAGTTGGGCCAGTTCCTCCAGTTCAATGTAAGTGCCGTCCACCTGCAGGCGTTTCAATTCAGCGCGCAGGTCGTAGTAGTCTTGTGCGGGAAAAGGATCGTCAAACAACAACAGTTGCCGCATCTCTTCCACACGCTCCAGTTCGGGATTTATGTTGTCCAGGTCCGACATCATGGCAATAGCGTCCACATAGTTTTGTCCCATGGGACAGAGGCACCGTCCGCGCAGCAGTTGGCGTATGGTGTCGAACCCTATTTTCTCTTCAAAATTATCGGGGTAAAGCATAGATTCTTAGTGTTTTATGCAAACAGCGTAGCGGCAGTGCAGTCTTTAACGGTCACATCAATATAGTCGCCGATTTTGTGATTGCCTCTCGGGAAAATGATGACTTTATTCTGACTGTTACGGCCATAAAGTTGGTCGGCGGAGCGTTTGGAAGAGCCTTCAATCAGCACTTGGAAGGTCTTGCCGATATCGCGTTTGTTGCTTTCCAAGGAGAGTTCGCCCTGAAGTGCGATGATTTCTTCCAAACGGCGTGTTTTTTCCTCGTCGGGAATGTCATCTTGGAAGCGTTTGGCCGACATGGTGCCGCCTCTTTCGGAATATTTGAACATATAGGCGTATTCGTAACCCACTTCGCGCATGATGGAAAGGGTTTGCTGGTGGTCTTCCTCCGTTTCGCCGCAGAAACCGGCAATGATGTCCGTGGAGATGGCGCACTCAGGCATCAGTTCTTTGATTTTGCACACTCGGTCCAAGTAGTATTCGCGGGTATAGACGCGGTTCATACGCTTGAGCACCGCATTACTGCCCGACTGTACCGGCAGGTGTATGTATTTGCATATATTGTCATAGCGTGCGATGGTCTCCAAAAGTTCATCGGAGATGTCTTTCGGGTGTGAGGTGGCGAAGCGCACGCGTAGTTCAGGCGATATTTCCGCCACGGTGGCCATCAATTTGGCGAATGTCATATTCTCCCACTGGTATGAATTCACATTTTGTCCAAGCAGAGTCACCTCTTTATAGCCGTCTTTGAGCAATTGTTCCACCTCATGGAGGATGGTTTGAGGGCTGCGGCTGCGTTCGCGTCCACGGGTATAGGGCACTACACAATAGGTGCAAAAGTTGTTGCATCCGCGCATAATAGACACGAAGGCCGACACGCCGTTGAGGTCGTAGCGCACGGGCATAATGTTGTCGTAAGTTTCTTCCTCAGAAAGAATTACATTAAATTGAGTCTCACCCGCTGCGGAGTTTTCGATGAGTTGGGGCAAGTTACGGTAAGAGTCCGGTCCGGCAATAAAGTTCAGAATGGGTTCTGTTTCAAACAGTTCCTCTTTCATGCGTTCAGCCATGCAGCCCAGCAGGCCCACTTGCAGCGAGCGGTGTTTTTTCTTCAGTGCCTCCAGTTCATGAAGCCGCTTATGAATACGTTGCTCGGCCTTGTCGCGGATGGAGCAGGTGTTGATGAGGATGAGATCGGCTTCCTGCACATCTTGTGTCAAGGTATATTGGTCTTTTAGAATGGCTGCCACCACCTCGCTATCGGCGAAGTTCATCTGGCAGCCGTAGGTTTCGATATAGAGTTTTTTCATGGCGGCAAAAGTACAAAAAAAGGCGCCTCGTAAAGAAGCGCCTTTCTATAAGTTTGTGTTAAAGAATTACTTCTTGATGAATTTCTTGGTAGCACCATTCATGTTGATGAAATAGACACCGCTTTCGAGTTCGCTGACAGAGATTTCAGCAACACCGTTTACAGAAGCGGATTTAACGGTTTGACCAAGGATGTTGGAGATAACGGCATTGCCTTCGCCAGTAACCTTAATGGAAGTGGTGGCAGGGTTAGGATAGATGGTGAAAGTGGTGTTTTCCACTTCTTCAATACCTACGAGACCATCGCTAACAACAATGGTAATAGCGTCATTATTACCGTTGGGGCCCATGGCTGCTGTGAAATGATAAGTTTTGTTGGCTTCGAAAACATAGTCCGTGGTGTTGGCAGGATCAATTTGGTTGGAAGCAATGTAATTGGTACCATCTCCAGCGCAGCTAGGATTCAAAATCAGGTAAGAATAGGTACCAGCAGGAATCAGAATGGCTTCAGCACCGTCAGCAACAGCGGTTGCGTCATTGGCGGAAGCGTTAGCAGGAATCATGTACTCCCAACCCGTGTAGGCAGAACCGCAGTTAGGACCATAGTTGCTTGTATAAGCGGCATTGTCAGCGTCAAGCAACAATTGGTATCCAGTGCCATCTTGCCAAACATTATGGGCTTCAAGAATAATTTTAGCGTTTTGTGCATTCAGTGCGAAAACAGCAAAAACTGTTAAAACAAGGGTAAAAACTTTTTTCATAATTTAGGATTTTTGGTTAATAAATTTTTTTCGGGGCAAAGATATACAATTTTTTAATTAAGCGTATGAAAAAAAAATAAAACATCAAATGTGAATAAAATTATAGTACTAACGCGTCAGCCACCACTTCCGCTAACGATTTGATTTCCACATTGAGATTGTATGTGTGATTGAGTTGGGTAAGTTGGTCAACGCAATTGTGACATGGTGTAATGACCACATTGGCACCGGTTTGTTTAATTTGGTTGGCTTTTATTTCACCCACTTTCAGGCGGCGCTCGTTGTATTCGCTCATGGCAAGCATGCCGCCACCACCGCCACAACAGAAATTGTCGCTGCCTGTGGGTGTCATCTCAATAAGTTCAGGCACCACCTGTCTCACCACATAACGCAATGAGTTGTAAAGTCCGCCGTTGCGGGTGATGTTGCACGGGTCGTGGATGGTGTATTTCTTCGTGTTGAGGTTTTTATCGACTTTTATTTTTCCGGTTTTGATGTATTCTTCCAACAGTTCAATCAGTGTAATCATCTTAAAATCCGGATGGATTTTGAGGTAGTTTGGGGCTTCCCATCGCAGGGCGCGCGAGCCGTGGCCGCACTCACCGAGCACCAGCGTGTTGCAGTGCAGTTTGTGCACCTCATCGAACATGTGTTTGGCAATGGCAGTGGCTTCCGCATCGTTGCCAGAAAAATAGCCGTAGTTGGTCACATCGTACATCTCGGTAGAGAGTGTCCAATTAGCGCCAGCGGCGTAGAAAATCTTAGCGGCGGCGGCAATGGAGAGCGGGAAAAACTTGGGTTCGCGCGGATTCAGCGTGTAGAGCATGTCGGAATTTTCCTTGTTCAACGGAATCTTGGCCTCTTCACCTACCTCATCCTGCAAGTCCTCCTCCATCCATTCAATGGTATCGACAAAGTCTTCCGTCGGAATGCCCATGTTGTTGCCGGTGTTGATGGCAGCATCTACTGTAGCCTGTAAAGTTTCGGGTACCAAGCCCATGGTGGCCAGCATCCGGCGGCCGGTGCGTACCACAAACGGAATGTCCACGCCAATGGAGCAATGCTTCACACAACGACCGCACATGGTGCAAGCACCAAACAGCGAGTCAACCATTTCAGTCAGGGTGTTCTCATCCAGTTCGCGCGCATGCGTGAGTTTCGGTGCGGTCTTGCCCAAGAAAGTGCAATAGCGACGATAGATGGAAGAAACCATATCGACCTTCTTTCCCGGAATGTATTTGGGATCCTTGAAGGTTTTCCAGAACAGGCAACTGGTTTCGCACAATCCGCAGTGTACGCAGGCATTCAAATGCGTGATCAGTTTGCTGTCGCTGTGTTTGGTTAAAATGTCAATGGCTTTCTGTTTGCTCTCGGCGGATACTTCTTTCATATTGCTGTTTTAAAAAGTGTGCAAAAATACAAAAAAGGCAATAACTATGCGTCCACATTGATGACTATCCGGACAGACTTGAAGGCGGTATTCTGCTTAAATGATTCTGTAATCTCCAACAGTTGTTTTTTCCGTTGTTCCAACTTGTTGTCTTTTGGCAATTTAATCCAAAAATCTTCCAAATAGTAGTTTTGTATGCGGGATACCAGCGGTGCTTCGGGGCCCAGCACACAACCGTGGAATGCCTCGCGCAAAGGTGTGGCCAGTGCCTGAGCCGCTGCGGTTACCACCTTCTCGTCGGGATGCTTTAGCGTAATCTTCACCAATCGGGTCACGGGAGGATAATGATACTCCTGACGTTCGGCAATCTGGCTGTTGTACATAGCCATGAAATCATTGGTTTCCACAT
This sequence comes from Bacteroidales bacterium UBA3868, assembly GCA_002392325.1. Taxonomy (GTDB): domain Bacteria; phylum Bacteroidota; class Bacteroidia; order Bacteroidales; family WCHB1-69; genus F23-D06. The sequence goes on along the minus strand of DGGS01000018.1, from coordinate 42,427 downwards.
ATTTAAGTGCCGGATGTTGGGGCTGGTACGACTGGATGACCACCTTGCCGGGCACCTCCTTCCGGCCCGCGCGCCCGCTCACCTGCGCCAGCAGCTGAAACGCCCTCTCGAACGAACGAAAATCCGGGAAGGAGATCAGCGAGTCGGCATTCAAGATGCCTACCACACTTACCCTATCGAAATCCAAACCTTTGGTAACCATCTGTGTGCCAACGAGAATGTCCGTTTTGTGGTGCTCAAAATCACTGATAATCTGCTGATAACCATTCTTTGAACGGGTGGTGTCCAGATCCATGCGGGCAATGGCGGCGTTCGGGAAAATTTCCGCTAAGGTGTCTTCTACCTTTTCTGTTCCGAATCCTTTCATTTCTATGTCTGTGCTACCGCAAGCGGGACACTGCTTTGGCACATCAATCGCATAGCCGCAATAATGGCATTTCAGCAGTCTTGATTTCTTGTGGTAGGTCAGTGTCACATCGCAATATTTGCAAGTAGGCATGGTTTGACAGGTGTTGCAGATCATCCGTATCGCATAGCCGCGCCGGTTTTGGAAGAGGATGACCTGTTCTTTGTTGTCCAAAGCTTTGCCGATTTGCTCCACCAGAAAATCGGAGAACAGTCCTTGTACCTGATGCTGCTTTCTCGCTTCAACCATGTTCACTACCCAAATTTGGGGCAATTTGCTTAGGGCGAAACGCTGAGTCAGCGTCACCAGTCCGTATTTGTTCTGTTTTACATTATAATAACTTTCCAACGAGGGAGTTGCCGTGCCCAGCAAAGTTTTGGCATTATGCATATTGGCCAACACAATGGCACAGTCGCGGGCGTGATAGCGCGGTGCGGGGTCCTGCTGTTTGTACGAGGCATCGTGCTCTTCATCCACAATGATGAGTCCTAAGTTCTTGTATGGGAGCAAAAGAGCGGATCTTGCGCCCAGAATCAGCTGATATTTAGATAATTGCGCCGCATCAGAATCCTGTTCCAGCACTCGGTTCCAAATTTCCACCCGCTCATATTCGTTGAATCGGGAATGGTAAACCCCCACCTTTTCGCCAAAAAATTTGCGAAGGCGGTTCACAATTTGTGATGTGAGGGCGATTTCGGGCAGCAAATAGAGCACTTGTTTGCCCTGTTGCAGCACTTCGTCAATGAGTTTGATGTAAATCTCGGTCTTTCCGCTGCCGGTTACGCCGTGCAACAGCACAACAGGAAACGAATCGAACTGCTCGTGAATTTGTTCAAACGCCTTTTGTTGAGGTTCGGAAAGCAGAATATCAGACGCTTTCTCCGCAGAAGAATAATCCGTCAAGCGTGAGATGACGATGTCTTCTGAAATCAAAAACTCTTTTTTGATCAAGGTCTGCAATCGCGCGGGTGTTATGTTGCCCGACTCTAACAATTTGTTTTTCGGAACTTTACAAGCAAAATCGTAACCCTTTTTGTTTTTGGTCTGCATGATGAACGCCAGCAAAACATCGGCCTGTGGGGCAGTTTTGGGCGACAAGTTCAACTGGTCCAGCAATGCCATAAACGCGGGCTCGCTCGCATATTCATCTGCCAGTCGGATGACGGTTTCCCTTTTGGCCTTATAACGGTTCCGAACCTCCTCGTCTGTGACCACTATCTTCTTATCAACCAATGATTTGATGATGGGGATGACTTTTTGAATTTGGATGGTTTTACTGATTTCATCCACCGTCATAGTCTCGTGGTAGGTCAGCGCTTCAGTAATGCGGAGTTCGTTGGGGTTAAGGGAAGAGACATCCCCGTTGAAGTCGGGATGAAGGTAGATTTTGGTTTCAGAGGCCAGTTTGAGGGCGGAGGGCAGTGCGGCGGCCATCACTTCGCCCAGTGTGCACAAATAGTAGTTGGCCATCCATTGCCATAGTTGGAATTGCCGCTCGGAAATCACAGGTCGGTCGTCCACCACATCCAGGATGTATTTGGCGGTGACTTGCGGGGCGTTTTCATGCACGCGCACCACCAAGGCAGAGTAGAGTTTGCTGCGCCCGAAGGGGACAATGACGCGAACACCAAATTTCACGGCATCGTCCAGCTCGTACGGCACACGGTAGGTGTACAGTGCGGGCAGCGGCAGAGGCAGGAGAATATCGACAAAGTGGGTGACACGCATGAGATTGGGTGAATGGGGGACAAGGGGTAAAATGGGTGAAGGAGGTGAAGATTAATTAACTATAAACTATAAACTATAAACTATAAACTATAAACTATTATATATCAACTATTAACTAAAAAAGTGTGGGTTCCCAGTTGGAGGCGTTTTTGATTTTGCGGGATTTGCGCGCCTCTTTGTTCAGGATTTTGATTTTGCGCTCCACGCCCCAACGATAACCACCGAGCTTGCCGTTAGAGCAAATAACTCGGTGACAGGGAATTACATACAAGACAGGGTTGCTGCCTACCGCTTTGCCGACAGCCCTGGCCGCACGCGGTTTCCCCACCCGCTCCGCAATGTTTAGATATGTGGTCACTTTGCCAGCGGGTACCGTCAGCAAATCCTCCCACACCGCCAGCTGGAACGGGGTGCCATATAAATGAAGCGGTATTTCCTTTCCACTGTCCCATTTGCCTCGTAGCAACAAGGAGATGTTTTTGTGCGCAGCCACCTTCTGACAACGGAAACTGGCCTTCGGGAAGTGTTTTTTCAGCGTTTCCACAGGATTCCATTTCATATCGCCCGGCATCATCAGACATACTCCCTTTTGGGTAGAGGCCACAAGCACTTTGCCCCCTAAGACAGAGATGAAACTGTAATGAATAATCAGTTTTTTGTCTTTCCCTTTGAATTCCTCCCTTGTCATGGGGGTTATTTTCACTGGAATGGGAGATGTGCTTTCCATAGTATGCTGATTTTAAGTTATTTACTTACTTCCTTGTATTTGATATGCAGCAAGTCCTGCTCCATAGCGGTTTTGTCGATGATTTTCTTCAACATGATGTCCAACTCCCCGCCTTCGGTATAGTTGGTGGGTGCGATGTAGTCGGCGCGGTTTTGGCGGATGAGGTCGAGGCAGATGTCTTTGGAGGATTTGGGTCTGTGCGGGGTGGCTACAGAGGCGGGATTATATACGGCAATGGTGGTGCCACCATAAAGGTTCACCATTTTCATGGCCGGGACATCCGTTTCACCATCGCCGATGTAGATGAAGTTGGAAAAGGGCACCGCGCGTTCGTCTTCGGGCATCGACTTGTTAATCAGTGTATTGTCATACGAGTTGTAGATGCCTTTGTTGATGCGGAACAGATATTGCGTTTTGTTAGTGTAGTTCACCACCAGGGCAGGCCAGCAGGCCACGCCATGCTCGTCATACTCAAAGCCGGAAGCGAAGATGGTCTTGAAATGTTTGGCTATAGCAGTGCCTTTCACAAACTCGCGCAGGCCGGATGAGATGATAAAATGCTCCAAATGCATGTTTTTGGAGGCAGCGTAGGCGTTAATGCGCTCAAAATAAGTCTCCACGCCCTCAAAAAAGGTGATTTTTTCACCATATTTCATAAAGGCCTCTTCCCGAATGGGGATGTTTTTTTCCTTGGCTTTGATAAGCATCAGGTGCATATAGGCGAGCACCTCATCCATGTCGTGCTTTTTGGCCAGTTCGTTCGCCTCCTGCCAAAACTCACCCTTGTCCATGTTGAGGTCGGGTATGAAGTTGTACTCCTGCATGTTGCCCGGTGCCAGCGTACCATCAAAATCGTACGCGATAGCCATATTACGGTTTTCTTTAATCATCTTATTGTCAATGGGTTATAGAAATCTTTTGTATTAAGTCAGTGATTGCAAAGATATTAAAAAAGGCGTACCATTCTGGCACGCCTGTAAATATCTTTTTCTTTCTCAACTATTTCACGATGTTCTTGAATGTTTCTGTTCTTTTGTATTTCTTGAATTCGGCATCGCGTTTAGCGGTCTTTTTGTAAGAAGGATCCAGTTGTACGGCAGTGGCGAGATTGCTATACACGCCGTTTTCATCTTTCATGCGGGCAGCCAGCACGGCTTTCAGATAAGCGGTCTTGGCATCCACATTTTGGATGCAGTCCAAGGTGGCTTTTGCTGTCGGATAGTCTTTGTTGAGCAGTTGGACCAGCGCGGTGTTGTAATCACAGCTCACACCGCCGATCATCTGGGCTGCTTTGGTGTAATCGCCATCAAGGATGGAGTACATGCCCAGTGCGTAGGATTGGCTGACGGGGCTGACAGCGGCTTTTTGGGATGCTTCGAAGTTGGCTCTGGCGGCATCGTGGTTGCCTTGCAGGAATTCGGCCACGGCCAAGTTGTTGAGCACAATACCATTGTCGGGGGAGATGGCAGCGGCTTTGTTGAAATTGCTGATGGCCTCTTCCAAATCATTTTCAGAGCCATCGTTGTAATATTTGTTGAGGTAAAGAACGCCCAGGTCGTTGTAGGCACGCCAGTCGCCTTGAGTCTTCGGGTCGCGAATCAGCGCTTTGTAGATGGTCTCCTGGTCTTCCACGGAAGTGGCCACAGAAGCGGCATACAGACGCTCGTTGATGGAGAAGTCGTTCGGGTTGGATTTCACATGGCTCACCAGTTCGGCGTCGGTATAGGTTTCATGCTTCTTGCAGATGAGTTGCATTTCGGCGCGGCGCAGCGGAGGAAGGATGGCGTCGGCAATCTCAGGATAGATGTCCGTCATCTCGCGAATCTTCTGCTCGCGCATGTCGTTGTTGGCTTGGGAACGAACCACATTCAAGATCTGGTTCTTCTGGGCAATATTGGATTTTTCAATAGCGGCTTCAAAACCGTCCCAGTCTTCACCTTTGGCATTGTTTACATATTGGAATTCAGGTCTTTGCAGGTCTTTCAGTTTGATTTTGTTCTTCTTGGCATAATCTTTCAGGTATTTTTCAAACTGGTCTTGGAACCATTTCTTGCCTTGTTCGAAACGTCTTTCAGACAAACCCTGGTTGTTGCTTTCCTCACCTTCGGGTGATGCCCAGCCGGAGATGACCACACGGTCGATGATATTGTCGTTGTACAGAAAATCAGTAAACGCTTTGATGGAGTCCTTGGCGGCCTGTGATTTGTTGTTCTTGTTGCTCCAGTTCATATTGGAACTGTTGAGGTCGAAGTAAATGGTGGCCGTTTTGCCGATGAACTCGGGCTTGAAGTTGTGCGGAGAGTGAATGAAATTGCCGCTGGTGGCTTCGTAGGTGCTCTTGGGTTGCAAACCGATGCGGGAAGAGGTGTTGGAGATGCCTTCGCCAAGATTCTTTTCCGGGCTCAGTGTGGTGGATTTCTTCTTGATTTGGGCAATAGCCGGGGCCACGATTTCAGCATCTTCATAGCTGGGATCAAACTTGAAAGTGCCGGATTGTGTGAAACTGCCGCCTTTTTTCCAACTGATGACAGTGCCGTCGCCTTTGGCTTTCTCACCTTTCAGTTTGATGGTGGTGAAAGGAGTGCTGAGGTTGGTGCCGTCCACTTTCAAGGTCGGTGACAAGGTCACAACAGCTTTCTTTTTCATGTATTTGGGCGGGAATGTGCCTTTGATAGTGTAGGCCACTTGTCCGCCTTTGTTCTCCAGATCAGGATTGTCCAGGGTGACAGAAACCTCCGGATACTTGGTAACCATCTTGCCGAAACCGCAACTGGTCATCATTGCTGCAATCAAAACAGCGAAACCTAAAACATAAATTCTTTTCATTTCAATGTATTTATTTGATTATTTGATTTTTAACAAACAAACATACGGAGCGCAAAAATAATAAAATATTCTTACACATACAATAAATATTTACGAAAAGGATTGCTTTTAACCCACCATCAGATAGAGGTTGGGGTAGGTGTGTTGTGACTCTTTTCTGTGCTTGGTGAGGGCAAAGGCCAGCGTAAGCGTTCCGATACGGCCGATGTACATGTTGATTACCAGAATGATTTTAGCGGCATTGCACCAGTCGGCGGGGGCGCCGGAGGAAAGACCGCAAGTGGTAAAGGCGGAAGTGGTTTCAAAAATCGCATGATTGAGCGACACATCGGGCTGCACCAGCGTGATGAGGAAACAGGATATTAAAATGAAAGCCAAGGACATGAGGATGATGGAATAAGCCCGGTCAACCAGCGAAAAATGTATGGTACGGTGCTTGTACTCAATGTTTTTCTTCCCTTGAATGGTGGCTAACACAGACTTGATAAGCACAAAAAGCGTAGTGGTTTTCACGCCGCCAGCGGTGGAACCGGGAGAACCGCCAATGAAGATGATCAGCGTAATCATAATCATCGTGGGCAATGCCATCGTATTCACATCCAAAACCATAAATCCTGATGTGCGGCAAGTGATAATCTGGAAGAATGAAGTGAAGATTTTGTCAAAAAAACTCTTTTGTCCGCTAAGTGCATGGTCTTTTTCGATGAGGAAAAAGATTAAGGTGCAAATCAGGATGATGGCGAAAGTGGTGGTGAGGATGATTCTGGTTTGCGGCATCAACCCCTTCCACTGATGCTTTTTGCGTTCACGAATGCGGCGCGCACTGAAGAAATCACGAATGGTGAGAAATCCGATGCCGCCTAAGAACACCAAAACCGCAATAATGGTCTGCGGAAAATAGCTGTTGGATACACCTAAGTCAAGCAGACTCTTGTCCATCAGCACAAAACCACCGTTGTTGAAGGCCGAAATGGTATAAAATAATGAATAGAAGAGGTTTTCGGAGTTTGTGGTGAAGAATCCGGTGGTGTTCCAATAGGTATAAAGCAATGCCACGCCCGAAAACTCAATAATGGCGGTGGTGAGTACGATGCTGCGCAGCAATGCCACCGATTCGGACAATTGATTGGTGTCCAACATGTCGCGCAACATGTATTGGTAGCGGAGTCCGACGAAAGATTTTGATAAAAAGGTAGTGAAAAACGTGGCGAATGACAAGATACTGATACCGCCCAACTGAATCAGGATCATGATAACCACTTGGCCTTTCACGGTGAAGCAGGTGCCGGTGCTCACCACCGTAAGTCCGGTGATGCAGCTGGCGCTCGTGGCCGTAAACAGCGCATCCACGAAGGAGATTCCGTTGACCGTCATGCGCGGCATGCAAAGCAGCAGGGTTCCGAAAGCTATCAAAATGAAAAAGGAAGCCACCATGAGCAGAGGCGGGCTTAAGTTGAATTTTCCTAAGAAACCGTTTGCCTTGGTGAACTCAATCAGTACGATGATCAGGAAATAGAACTGTATGAAGAGCAGATAGTAGTTTTCAAAGTTCTCCGATTCGAAAAGATCCAAACTGAGGTGGAAGATGTGCACAGACAAAAACTGCGCAATCAGCAGGAAGATGATAACACCCTCAAACCAGGATTTTTTCAGGTAATCCCTTCGGTGTAGTGAGTAGAAAAGAAGCACAAAGTATTTCACCACATAGAAGCATAAGCTTCCGTGGATAATGATCCGAATTATGTTTTTGGCTTCCAGGGAGATGTACATTCCATGGTAGCAGATGATACAGACAATCGTCACAAGAGATATAACAGCGCTGCATATTTGCAAAATGCGGCGCACACTATCCTTGTATGTGGCAATATGCAGCTTACGCTTGCTGTTGTATTCCCTGTGCGATCCCCAGTTGAACATTACAGATTGATTTTGATGAAGTTGTCAATGTCGTGCTCTTTTCCGAAAATGACAAACACATCGCCTTCCTGGATGATGGTTTTATTGTCGGGCACGCCGAGGATGTGTTGTTTGGTATCGGTTTTGCCGGCCACATTCTCCTCGAAATTGCGTCGGATAGTGATCAAACTCAAGCGGTGGTTGTCGCGGAAGTTGATGTCGCCGACAGACAAACCAATAAGCCGGTTGGGGGTGATAACCTCCGCAATCTTGTATCCGTCAGGCAGTTGCAGATAGGAAATCATATTGGGGTTGGTAAGCCGTTCGGCCAGCAATGTGCCTACTTCATCCTCAGGGGAGAGGAACTCGGTAATGCCCATTTTCTCCAAAATGGTGCGTTGGCTTTTGCCCATCACACGGCAGATGATGCGTTTCACGCCCACATCCAGCAGGTTTGCGGTACACAGCAGTCGTCCCACAAAGTCGTTGCCGATGGAAACAATCACCGCGTCGAAGTTCAGGATATTCTCATTGAGCAGTGCTCTTTTGTTGGTGGCATCCACGCAAACCGCATAGGCCACATCTTCGGAAATCTCTTGTATAACATTGATATCGTTGTCGATAACGAGCACCTCATGTCCTTTCTCTGAGAGGGCGAGACTGATAGCTTGACCGAAATGGCCGGCTCCGATAACAGCAAATTTTTCTTGTGCCATGTTTTTAAAATTAGTGCGGGCAAAAATATAAAAAAAGTAATTTTGTATCTTTGCAACCTCATTGAAAAACACAAAAATTATGATACCACGCTACTCCCGACCTGAAATGAGTGCTGTCTGGACCGAAGACAACAAGTTCAACGCTTACTTGAAAGTAGAAATTGAAGCCGCCGCCGCATGGAGCAAATTGGGCGTTGTTCCCGCAGAAGATGTGCAGAAACTCCGCGACAAAGCCACTTTCAAAGTGGAGCGCATCTATGAAATAGAGCAAGAAACGCGCCACGACATTGTGGCTTTCACCCGCGCTGTGAGCGAGTCGTTAGGTGATGAAAAAAAATGGGTACACTACGGACTCACCTCCACCGATGTGGTGGATACGGCCAACGGATACCTGCTGAAGCAGGCCAACACGATTTTGCGTAAGGACCTCCAGCATTTCATGGAGATTCTGAAAAAACGCGCCTATGAGTTCAAGGACACGCCTTGTATTGGCCGAACACATGGTGTGCACGCCGATATCACCTCTTTGGGACTGAAATGGGCGTTGTGGTATGAGGAGATGAAGCGCAACATGGCCCGCTTCGAGGCCGCTGCCGCCGATGTGGAATGCGGCAAGATTAGTGGGGCGGTGGGCAATTTCGCCAATACGCCGCCGTTTGTTCAGGACTATGTGTGCGAGCAATTGGGCATCCACTCTGCCAACATCTCCACGCAGGTGCTTCAGCGCGATCGCCATGCGCACTATATGGGCACATTGGCCCTCATCGGCTCCACAATGGAACAGATGGCGGTGGAAGTGCGCCATTGGCAACGCACCGAGCTCCGTGAGGCCGAGGAGGCGTTCGGAAAAGGACAAAAAGGATCCTCCGCCATGCCGCACAAGCGCAACCCCATCGGCAGCGAGAACATGTGCGGATGCGCGCGCATCCTCCGGGGCTACATGGTGAGTTCCTATGAGAACATCCCCTTGTGGCACGAGCGTGACATTTCCCACTCTTCCGCTGAGCGTATCATGCTCCCCGACGCCACCATTCTGCTTGACTACATGCTTAACCGCTTCGGCAAAATCTTGGAAAACCTTGTCGTCTTTCCAGAAAACATGCTGAAACACATCTACATAACCAATAAGGTCATCTTCGCGCAACGCGTGATGACCGCCCTCATCAACAAGGGATTCGCCCGCGAGAAAGCTTACGACCTCGTGCAACCCATCGCCATGAAGGCTTGGTTCGACGGCCTCGACTATCAGGAACTTCTCCTCCAAAACGAAACTATTCAACAAAATTTCACACCGGAGGAGCTTGCCCAATGCTTCACATTGGAATATTACATGAAGGAAGTGCCCACCATTTTCAAACGCGTCTTTGAGAATTGTTAACCATTAGCTATAAAGCCAAAACCCAACAGTCTATACCCCCCCATTCACCTCTTTCCCTCTACTCCTTTACTCCTCTACTCCTCCAATCCTCTTTTCTCTTTTCCTCCCTCTTTCTCCGTTCACCCTCAAAAATCCAAAATAATGAAAAACAACCTGAATGTCCTTGGAAACCGGAACTCTCTTTTTGATGAGTTCATTGCTGAGATCAGAAGTGCGGATGTGCAGATCGACAGTATGCGCTTCCGCCGGAACCTGGAGCGAATCGGCGAGATTTTCGCCTACGAAATCAGCAAAACGATGAAATTCAAACCGCAGGAGGTCTCCACCCCGCTGGGCATTGCTGAGATTCCGCGCCTGATGGAAAGGCCCGTGCTGGCCACCATCCTGCGTGCCGGACTGCCCCTGCACCAGGGCATGCTCAACTACTTCGACCACGGCGAGAGCGCCTTCATCTCCGCATTCCGCAAATATTACAAGGACGGCACCTTCGAGATTCAGGTGGACTATATGTCGGCTCCGGAGCTGGACGACAAGACACTCATACTGGCCGACCCCATGCTGGCCACGGGCAAGTCGATGTTGCTGGCGTACGAGGAATTGATGACGAAAGGTGAACCGGAGCACACGCACATCGTGAGCATCATCGCCAGCCGCCAGGGTGTGGAATATCTGCAGCAACACCTGAAACCCTCCAAGTGCACACTCTGGATCGGGGCCATTGACGAGGAACTGACCGCACACTCCTACATTGTACCCGGTTTGGGTGACGCCGGTGACTTGGCTTATGGCATTAAAACATCTGATTAACAGGTGATTACCTCATTAATCAATTGGTCATGCGGTTCTGCGGGAACCTCATCCAACATTTGAAAATTGAAACATATCCCGATGGTCTTCACCTCGGGATATTTTATTAAGAAACGGTCGTAATACCCCTTTCCGCGGCCCAGACGGTGGCCTTGTCGGTCGAAGGCCATACCCGGCACTACGATTAAATCAATGGGACCATCATAAGGATTGTTCTCCGGTTCCAAGATGTGGAAGTTGCCCTCTACCATGCCGCTGCCAGCAGTCAGCTCCACCGGGATAATATCATCTCCGACAACAGTGGGCAGGATGATGCGCTTGCGGTTGCGCCATTCTTCAATAAATCCTAAGGTTTGCACCTCATCGGGCAGCGAGGCGTATAACATAACAATCTCAGAATTCTGAAAATCAGGATGATTTGATAATTTTTTCATAATCTTTTCTGATTCCATCGCCAATTGTTCGGCGGTAAACTGTTTTTTCAGTGCTCTGACTTGCTGACGAAGTGCTTTTTTTTCAACCATTTTCTCTTATTTTTTGCCCGACAAAGATATAAAATCCACAGAAATATTATTTTTAGGAATAATTGACTAATATTCATTGTTTTTTGTACTTTTGCGCCTTTTTAATGATAATTGTTTTTTTATGAAAAAAATATCTTTTAAAATCCTGTGGGTAAGTGTTTTACTTACATTGGTTTCTTTGTCACACGCACAGAATGTCCAATATACGCTGTTAAGCGCGTCTAACGATGGTGTGTGCGTGAAAGTGACTTTTCCAGATTATAGTTTGAACAATGTGCAGGTTAATGGGGAAGAGATGAAAATCCTTCACATGCAGGATGCCTATCCGTTGTTAAAAGCCGGATTCCCGGAACTGCTTTCATCTGCCGCATCAGTGATTATTCCGGAAGGAAGCCGTCCTACAGCGGAAATTTTGAGCACAGATTTCCAAATTGTGAATCAGGTGAAAGTGGCCCCTTCGAAAGGAAAATTGTACCGCAATGTGGATCCTGCCACTGTGCCCAGTTTCAAAGGCGCTGCATATCAAGAGGATTCATTCCTTTTGGAAGACTCTGTCGCTTTGGGCGAACCTTATCTCTTGCGCGACTTTTATGGTGTCGCTGTTCAGGTGTTCCCGTTTGCCTACAATCCGGTTCGTCAGACCTTGAAAGTGTATAAAACCATTACATTCAAAATCAACTTCAATTGTCGTCAAACCATCAAACAACCGCAAAAGATAGACAAACCGTTTGACGCAATTTATGCTGATCATTTTCTTAACTACAATTTCAACAGTGCCAAATCCAACCCCTTGACCGAGGAGGGAAGCATTCTGATTATTACGCCCGAGGAGTTTAGTTCCGCCTTACAACCCTATGTGGAATGGAAAACAAGGACTGGTTATCCGACAACGGTCGTGACATTGGAAACGATAGGGAACAGCAGTTCCGCTGTGAAAAATTATATTAGAACCTATTACGAGGAAAACCACATGGCCTATGTGCTTTTGGTGGGCGATAACACCAAATTTCCGAACATCATGGCGGGTGGCAATGTGTCTGACAACTATTATGGTGAAATTGCCGGCTCCGATAACTATCCTGATGTTATTATCGGCAAGATTTCCGCTGAAACGGTTGCCCATGTGACCACACAAGTGGAGCGTTTTATCCAGTATGAGCAGAATCCGCCCCAAACGGATCATTTTCCGGTTTTTCTGGGTATCGCCTCTTCCGAAGGTCCTGGCGACAACAACGAGTATGACTATGATCATATCCGCAACATCGGAAACCTGTTGACATCTTATACCTATACTTCTGGTCATGAGTTGTTTGAGGGTTCTCAAGGAGGTCTTGATGCCTCTGGAGACCCTACTGCATCCATGGTTGCCCAAAAGGTGAACGGTGGAGTGGGTATCATCAATTATTGCGGACACGGTTCCGAAACCAGTTGGGTAACCACGGGTTTCAGTGTTAGTGGTGTGAATGGTTTGACTAATATAGGCAAACTTCCGTTCATCATTTCTGTGGCTTGTGTTAATGGAGACTATAGTGGAAGAACCTGTTTCGCTGAGGCCTGGATGCGTGCGACAAAAGACGGTCAGCCGACAGGCGCTGTCAGCACACTGATGTCCACCATCAACCAACCTTGGGAGTCTCCCATGTGCGCACAGGATCACATGAACCAGTATCTCACGGGTTCCAATGGCAAAGCCCAGCAGTACACATTCGGTGGTATTGTTTTCAACGGATTCATCAAGATGCTGGACAACTACAACGATTACGAGGTTACCCGCACATGGATTCTTTTTGGCGACCCCACTCTGATGGTGCGCACGGCAGAGCCCCAACAATTACCTCTCACATTCAATGAGATATGCCCTTTAAGTGTTTCCAATCTTACCTTCAACTCTACAGTTGAGAATGCGAAAGTTATCATATCCAAAAATAACGAGGCAGTGGCTTCCGGAAAAATCCAGAACGGGACAGTTGTGTTGAGCATTTCGGACCTTCCGGTTGAGGTTGACACCCTGACTGTTTTGGCTACCGCTTCAAACTATCTGCCTTTCGAAGGTCAAATTTTAAGAATCCCCACCGACGGGCCGTATGTGCTTTGTAACGGCATTACATTCCGTGATGATCAGAATAACATTCCGGAATCCGGTGATTTCATGATTTTGGATTTGAATGTCAACAATATTGGTTCGCAACCTGCGGAAGTGATTAAAACGCGCGTTTATTCTGACGATCCTTATATTTCCTTATATGACAATGTTCATATAATCAACAGATTAGCGGCTGGCGAAAGCACAACCGTCACAGGTTCCTTCTTCATGCAAATCGCCGCCGCAACACCGGCGTTTCATAAAGCCCCAATCACCGTGGAGTTTATCAATAGCAATAATGACACTACCCGTTCCAAATATTTCTTGGATATCTGCGCGCCCGATATTGTAGTCATGAGCATGCAGGTGGACGATTCTTCCGTGGGAAACAATAACGGTAAATTTGATTTTGGCGAGACCGTTGAGTTGGTGTTTACAATAGCCAACCATGGAAACGGGGATGCCAAAGCGGGTAATTTGAAACTTTTCAGTTATCATGAGCGCTTGAATTTGAATATTCAGGAACTTGCAACCCCTGTTTTGTCCAAAAACGCCACCTCGCAACTCCGTGTTAGCGCAACCATCGACACATCTATCCATGCGCCCTCCATGTTTGGCGTGCGTACCCGTTACTCGGTGCACCCCTACTTCGCCTCGAAAATTTTTGTGGTGAAAGTGGGCGCCGAAGCGGAAAGCTGGGAAAGCAACAGTATGAGTGACTATAATTGGGTTACATCCAGTTCAAATGGCTGGTTTATCGTTGACCAAGGTGCGTACGAAGGTACCTATGCCGCTCGTTCTGGCCAAATAGGCAACAATACAACAAGTACATTGAAAATAACGCTTAACAGTGAGGTTTCGGATTCAATTTCGTTCTATTACAAGGTGTCCAGTGAGGCGGATTATGATTTCCTGAATTTCTATATTGATAATCAGAAAATGGAAAATTGGAGCGGCAATGTTTCATGGACCCGTGCTGCTTTTAATGTGCCCGCAGGACAACACACCTTCAAGTGGGAATATAAGAAAGATGCCTATTACTCTTCCGGTCAAGACCGGGCTATGATCGACCTGGTTGAATTTCCGTGCACAAACGGACCGGTTACGGTGGAATCCTATCAAACTTCAGACATTGCTGTGAGCCCGAATCCAACTACCCAATGGATACAGATTGTCTCTAACGAAGATTTGGTTGCACAAAACGCCAATTATCAACTGTTTGACTTAACAGGTCGGGTGTTAAGACAGGATCTGCTAACAGAAATGACACAGATGGTGGATATTGCGGATTTCGTACCGGGCATCTATATCTTGAAGATTATAAGTGGCCGGCAGACAGTAAAAACCATAAAGATCGTTAAACAGTAATCAATGGAAAAGAAACCTTTGATTTTAGTGGTGAATGATGATGGTTATGAGGCCAGAGGTCTCGAAGCCATGGTGGAGATAGCCAAGACTTTCGGCGAGGTGGTCGTGGTAACCCCCGACAAAGTGCAATCGGCTATGGGTCATGCTATTACGATGAATGTGCCGTTGCATGTCCGTCAATACAAAACGGTTGATGGTGTGCAGTATTGGCGCACCAACGGAACGCCGGTGGATTGCGTTAAACTTGGGCAGAAAGTGGTGCTCCGCGGAAGGAAAATAGATCTGGTGCTTTCGGGTATCAACCACGGTTCCAACTCTTCTGTCAGCGTGATTTACTCTGGCACAATGGGTGCCGCCATTGAGGCCTCATTCGATACGGCTGCCATCGGACTTTCTGTGCAGGATTACTCTCCCAACGCAGATTTCACCGCGGCCGTCCATTACGGTAAAATTATTGTGAAATCCGTATTGGAAAAAGGTCTTCCCCCGCATGTTTGCCTTAATGTCAATGTGCCTAAAATCCCGTTTGAAGAGATCAAAGGCATGAAAGTCACACGCCAGACGGACGGCTATTGGTATGAGGATATGGAAAAACGGGTTGACCCATACGGGCGTGAGTACTATTGGCTTACCGGATATCTGGTAAATACGGATAATAAGGAAGATTCCTGCGAATGGGCATTGCAGCACAATTTTATCTCCATTCAGCCCGTTCATTATGATTTAACGGCGTATGAAGCAATGAACGATATTAAATATTTGGAAAATGTTCAATAGATTTTTAGATTTTTTAAGAAAAGACACCTATACCATGGGCATTGTGCTGGGTATTGTAATTCCTGCGATTGTTTTTGGCATTTTGTTTGGAGTCTTGAGTATTCTGGTGCATTCCAATCCGAACATGCTGATTAACAATCCGTCTCTTTACAAGACGATTGTGCCAAAATTGATCCTGATCAGCATGATACCTTCCCTTTTCATTTTGAGACACTATCTGCTGAAACTCAAATATGATAAAACTGGGCGCGGTCTGATTATCTCCACATTCCTGTTGGGTTTGGTTTTTGTCATCGTGCAGTTTTCGTTATAAATTGTTAAAACTGCGCTGTGGCCAGTGTCACCACGCTAACGGTGATGTCCGGAATGGTTTGCAGTTGCTGAATGGCGGCTTCCATAGTGGCTCCGGTGGTCAGCACATCGTCACATAGCAAAAGATGCTTTCCTCTAATGTCGTCCGTTTCATTGGCGACGAACACCTCCTTCACATTTTCCCAACGGCTGAAACGACTCTTTTTGGTTTGCGTTTCCGTGAACTGAGCACGCGATAAAACATCGGTCCGGTATGGTTTTCCCATACCCTTGCTTAATCCTTTCGCTATCCACTCACTTTGGTTATATCCTCTTTTGCGCTGTTTTTTCGGATGAAGAGGAATGGGGATGATGTAATCAATTTGCTGGAAACGCGGCTGTTGGATGAGCAGTTTGCCGTAATACTCACCCAAATATGCGCCCAACTCCTTTTGTCCCTTATATTTGAGCGCATGCAGAATGTGTTGCGCCGAGGTGCCTTTTTTGTAAAACAGCAATGCCGCCACCTCTTGTACGCGCACGCGCCCCGCAAAAATGTTGGTCAGCGGATTGTCCGCCTCCTTGTGAAAATTGGTTTCCGGCAGGTGCATCATGCAGTTCAGACACAGATGTTCCTCATTCTGCTGCAAAGCGTCGCCACAACCCACGCAGAGGCGCGGGTAGAAGAAGGAGAGTAAATTGTTCAGTGTTTTGTTTTTCATGGTTAAGGTTGATTTTATTGTTTGATAATTCTAAAAGTCTGGATTTGCTTGTTTTTCAAATAAATACGACCAATATAGAACCCAGCTGGCACATCTTGCACATTGACGGAAATGTAGTAATGTTTGTCAGGGCATGTGCTTAGCACAAGTTTTCCGTCTATGGAGAAGAGTTCCACACGGTCTATATTATCCTCACGGCTGCTGATGTTGAATTGGTTGGTACAGGGATTGGGGAAAATGTGCGCTGAGGGAATAATATGCTCGGGCACCCCATCGTGCGCATGATTCTGGTAAGCGGCGTAGAAATCGGGGATTCCGTATCCGAGTGAGTCATTGGGATTGTTGTAACAGGAACTGCTTTCCCGCACGATTTGCATAATTTCGGAGGCGGTTTTCTCGGGCAACGCCTGCCACAGGCAAGCGCACAGTCCGGCTGCCACAGGGCAAGCCAAGCTGGTGCCGTCGGCTTCGCCAAGGCGGTCGTCAGGCCAGATGCAAGTTGTGTTCACACCTACGGAGGTGATATCGGGTTTCACACGCCCATCGTATGAGGGTCCGCGAGAGGAAAATCCAGCAATATGGCCCATCACATTAGCGGCACCTACTGCCAGAATGTCGAAAGCATCCGCGGGATGGCCAATATGGTACCATGGACTGGTGCCCTCATTGCCTGCGCTGACGCATACAACGACGCCTTTTTGTCCCAGAATGGTGGCGGCGCGTGAAGCAATGCTGGTTACTCCATCCACATCCTCATAGGTGAAATCGCCTTGCGGAAAATCACGGAAAGTAGTGTATCCCAATGAAGAATTAATGACATCGGCACCCAAACTGTCGGCGATTTCCGCCGCTTGAGCCCAGAAATCCTCTTCAATAAGTTCCTCGCTGAGAGGATGTTCGGAGCGAATAAAGAAATAATTGGCCTTTGGTGCGGTGCCCACAAGCGTGCCTTCCGCCAGTATGGCCATGATGGAGGTTACAATCGTG
Organism: Bacteroidales bacterium UBA3868; assembly: GCA_002392325.1. Taxonomy (GTDB): domain Bacteria; phylum Bacteroidota; class Bacteroidia; order Bacteroidales; family WCHB1-69; genus F23-D06. Next base: position 25,191 of record DGGS01000018.1, on the reverse strand, counting down.
CCATGATAATGACCTTCAAACACATTATGGCGCCCCGGAATCAAATCACGGGTGCCCAGAATCTGCCCGTTTTCAAATAATGGATGGAAATAAACGCTCGTATCCACACCTGCCCATCCTGCGTCAAAAACGGCAATCAGCATCCCATTTCCAAGAAAACCTTCCTTGTGCAGCAAATGCCCGTTGTGTAAAGCAATCTGCCTATACCCCTCACCATAGTCCAAATCCGCCATAGAGTCTTTGGCGGGATTGGAAACGATGGATACATAGTTGTTTTCAAAGGTTTGAAGCTGTTTTTTCATTCCTTGTAAATCGTAATCCGCCACGGGCAAAACATTGGTCACAAAGGGTAAGGCGAAGATGGTGGCGGGTTTGGTGCTGTCGGGACAATATATGGTCACAGTGTTCATCCATTTCGATGTGCAAAGAACCTGGATGTTGGCGTCTATTGCTTTAATTTGCTGTATATACTGTGGATTTACGGGAAAATCTTGTTCTGTAATGGCGATGTTGAACCTCGCCCGCTTGTCCAAGGCGCGCTGTGACAAGAAAACCGAAGGATTACTTATAGAATACGGGCTGTTGTTTTTATCGGAAAGCGAAATCCGATAACAGGTGGGAGTGTTTTGCGCCATTGCGGTGTATCCCGCCAATATTAAGAATAAAAACCAAATCTTTCTCATAATGGTTTTGGGCTATTTGTTTTTGATAATTTTCAGTTTTTCCCCAGCCCGTATCCGGTCAGACCGAAGATGGTTCCACTGCTTGAGCTGTTTCACGGAAACATGGTGCTTTTTGGCGATGGAAGTCAGGGTTTCCCCTTCTTTGATTTTATGGTAGGTGATTTTTGAGGTGGGTTTAGGAGGGGTAGGGGCGTTTTTTACTGTTGTTGAATCTTTTGGAGTTGTGTTTTCATTGAGGGTGGATTCGGCATATTGCGCGGGTTTTCCGGATTGTACTAAAAATGACTGTCCGCTTTCGTCGCAGTCAATGATGCGCCGCGCCCCCGCGTAGGTGGTGGCGTACCAGTTGCCGTTGGAACGGTCGTATCGTACCCCTTTGCCCTGCGTAGAGGCATGGATGAAAGTGAAGTTGTGCGCGGAATCCACATCCACGACCAATCCGGCATGACCGACATATCCTTTCCCACGATACCAGAAAACCAAGTCTCCTTTTCTGACATCCTTTTTCTCAATCACTTTACCCATCAGAATCTGATCGCGGGAACTACGCCCGAGCCGTATGCCGAAATGGTCAAAAACATAATACATGAATCCCGAACAATCAAACGAGTGCGGACCGGTGCCGCCGGGTTTGTAGGTGCTTCCGAGTTTTGTTTTGGCAAATGCGATGATGGAATCTATTTTTGGACACGCAAACTCCTTATTTCCAATGTTTTCTGAAGAATTTGAGGGTTGTATGTCTTGTCCATATCCTGAAACCGACAATCCAATAAAACCAAATATTAATATGAAATATCGCAATAGTTTCATCCTTGTTTTCGTTAAAACTGCAAAAATAATAAAAATTGTATTTTTGCACCCAATCGTATCAAGATGAAAAAGTTGCTAATTGTTTTTGTTTTGCTTATGCTTATAGGTTCCTCATGCGCCCCTAAAATTTCAGGCGCCCGTCCGCATCGCAAGGAACGGAATTGCGGTTGTGAGTATAGAACCGAACCTTGTGCGTTAGACTCGTTGATGACCTATAACAAATAGAACTATGAAGAAGAATCTATTATTGATCATTGCCGTTTTCATGCTTTTCGGCTGCCAGAATAAAAAATCACTCATTGTGATTGAAGGGGATATTAGCGGGGTGAAGAACGACAATATTGTGCTCGCTTTAGTCACAAACGAGGGTTTGGAACGACTGGATTCCATGAAAATGAAAAACGGTCATTTTTGTTTTGAGTTGAAGGCGGATAATGACAAAACCAAAGCCCGCGCAGCAACCCCTATGATGTACCAGATTATGCTGTCACCCTATAACACCCTGACTACGATAGCAAAAGGCGGTGATCACATTATCATCAAAGCGGATGCGGAAAGTCTGATTGATTCTTATAAAGTTTCGGGCGGTGAAGAGGCAGTTCTATTAGGGCAACTCGACAGTGCGTTGAACAGTTTTGTGCAACCTGTGGATGCGCTTTATCAGGTTTATCAGGATAATATTGAGGATGATTCCGCAAGGGCGGATGTGGAGAAACAGTATCTGCAGCTGCTGGGCCAGCATAAAGCGTACTTGACGAAATTCATCCAGGATCATCCCGACAAAATGGCTTCGTATGTTGCTTTTTATCAAGGATATAATAGAAGAAGTTTTTTTTCTGAACAAGAAGACCGCAACCTGCTGCGACAAATAACCCAAACCTTAAAAAAACAGTATCCCGACAATCCATATGTGCAGAACATGCAGCACCGGTTGGAAATGTTGGATTTTAGGGATCAAGAAATGAAAAGACAATATGATACTGATTAATATTGGAGACGAACTCCTTATTGGCCAAGTGGTTAACACGAATGCGGCATTTATAGGCCAGCAGATGACCGCCGCCGGATTTGAATTGACCGATGTGATAACGATTGGAGATGACGGTCCTGCCATCCGGGAAGCTGTGGAGCGTGCCATGTCCAAAACCGATGTGGTGTTGATGACCGGCGGACTTGGGCCCACCAAGGACGATATCACCAAAAAAGTGATTTGTGATATTTTTCAACGCGAGTTGGTAATAGATGAGGCCACACTGAAGCAAGTGACGGAAATGTTTGCCGCACGGGGCATGGAACTCACCGAAACCAACCGTCAGCAGGCCGCCGTTCCAGAAGGATGCGTGGTGCTGACCAACACCCTGGGAACAGCACCGGGTTTGTGGTTGGAAAAGGACGGGAAAGTTCTCATTTCGCTTCCGGGTGTTCCGTTTGAAATGGAAAAACTGATTAAAGATGAGGTTCTTCCCCGACTGAAAGCGGGAAAATTCCGTTCATCGTCGCTGTTGTATAAAGTAGTACAATGCACCAATATTACAGAAAGCGGTTTGTCGGACATGTTGGAGGAGTACGAAAAGCAGCTTCCCGAGGGTTTCAAACTTGCTTATTTGCCCAAACCCGGTATTATCCGGTTGCGGCTTACCGCCGAAGGAAATGATACAGAACAGATGCAAACGACACTGGATCAGCAATTTGATTTGTTAAAACAGCAGGTTGCGGAGTATGCGTTCACCGATGAAGATATCGAATTGGAGGAGGTTGTGGGCCGGTTGTTGGTGAAGGCAGGCAAAACCATGGCTACGGCGGAGAGTTGCACGGGAGGATATATTTCTCATTTAATCACCTCTGTTCCAGGAAGTTCAAGATATTTTCAGGGCTCGTTAGTGTCCTATAGCAATGATATAAAACGCGATTTGTTGAATGTGCGTGAGGACAATTTGAAGCGGCGTGGCGCAGTGAGCGAGCCGGTGGTGAGTGATATGGCGCTTAACGCTATGGGGTTGTTTGATGTGGACTACACAATTGCCACTTCCGGAATTGCCGGTCCTGACGGTGGTACGCCCGAGAAACCGGTCGGCACCGTTTGGATTGCCGTGGCTACTCCAGTGCGCCTTGCAACCAAGGAATTCCGTTTTGGCAGCCGTATGGGTCGCAAGCAAATCATTGAGCGTGCCGCCCGCGCCGCCCTCAATATGCTTCGCATCGAAATTGAAAAAGACCTGCGTTAAAGCAAACAGACATACCCTCTTCCCATGTCCCCTCTAATCATCCAGTTCAAGCAATATCTGATTTTCGAAAAGGGGCTTTCGCCGAAGAGTGTGGAGGCCTATTTGCATGATGTGTCGCTTTTGGAGGATTTTTTGGAGCATAAACCCTTGGAAACCGCCAAATTGGAGAATCTCCAACTTTTTTTACGCTCGTTGGTGGAGAAGAATGTCAAACCCAGGTCACAGGCCCGGATTGTTTCAGGAATAAAGAGTTTTTATCGTTTTCTGTTGTATGACGGCACCATTCAGGATGATCCAACCGTTTTGCTGGATGCTCCCAAAATCGGCCTGCATCTTCCTGATGTGCTTTCAGTTCCGGAGATTGAGGCCATTATCAATGTCATCGATCTCAGTACGCCCGAAGGCCACCGGAACCGCGCCCTGGTGGAGGTGATGTACGGCTGCGGATTGCGTGTGAGTGAGGTAGTGACCTTGCGGCTTTCCCATCTTTTTTTTGAAGAGGGGTTTATAAAAGTGTTGGGAAAAGGAAACAAGGAACGGTTTGTCCCCATCGGGAGTATGGCGCAAAAAATGGTGAAATTGTATATGGAAGGCGCCCGTAAGAAGTTGAAAATAAAAAAAGGAGAGGAAGATTACCTCTTTTTAAATCGGAGAGGCCACCATTTGACACGTGAAATGGTCTTTATGTTGGTGAAAAAATGGGCAAAGGAGGCCGGTATAGAGAAATCCATCAGTCCGCACACCTTTCGCCACTCATTCGCCACACATCTTGTGGAAGGCGGCGCGGACCTGCGCGCTGTGCAGCAAATGCTTGGACATGAGAGCATTACCACAACCGAGATTTATACCCATTTGGATAAAGACTATATCCGGAGCACTATGGCCCAGTATCACCCCAGATATAAGGAATAGGGATTGGAGTTAAGCGTTTTTCCTTTTTATCACTTTGTCTATCAGTCTGTTCACATCTGCAGACACTTTCCAGCAATACACTAGTGTGATACCGATGCCAACGAGCACGGCGGTTCGTATTCCACCTTCCAAAATAGAAACCGCTAATGGGTTAAAAGGAATTTTCATGATTAGTGGTGTGAGTGAGGAGGTCCACAAAGCGTTAAGTCCAAAAAGCAGCGCAATAATAGCGATGATTTTCAGTTGCCCGATGGAAAACAAGGAGATTTTCAGTTTCCACCTGAGAAGAATCAGAAGGAATATGAAATAGATGAAGTAAGACAGGAAATTGGCCAAGGCGGCGCCATTCATACCCATGCTTGGAATCAGCAGAATGTTCAATACGATGGAAGATATGGTGAGCAGAAATGTGAACACCAGGGTCAGGTAATAATACTTGGAGAAACTCAGGGCATTGCTGCTGATGCTGAAGGCGGAATTTGACAGACGCGCAAGTCCCAAAATGAAGATTACGCTTTTTCCGGATGTGTATAGTTCACCGTTTCTAAGGATCATAAAAAGAAGGTCCACATTGATCCAGATGATGAAAAAAATGAAAAAACTGGATAACAACAAGTGCAAGGAAACAGACTTGCATAGCTCGTCCGCACGAGTCCAGTCTTGGTTCTTGATGGCTTCTGACAAATTGGGTTGGGCGATGGCATTGAGCGAGCGGTTGGGGATCTCTATTACAGTTGCGATATAATTGGCAATGGCGAAGATACCGGTGAAGGTGAGTCCCATTTTGGCAGTCACAAAAAACGAACTGAGCAGCGGTGTGATGGTGCCGGCAATGGAGGCCATAACCAAAAACAGGGTGTAAAAAAGGAAATCTCTCCGTAAAGGTTTTGTAAGGAACTTGAAATCAGGTTTTAACGAGATTTTCTGCAGGGAAAACAGGTAGAGGATATCCACCAAGGCGGCAAGAAAATATGTAATGCAGAAACCCAAAACCAGTCCGTCCAAGTCAATGATATGCCGTCCATACAATATATAAATAACCAGCAATCCCAAGCGTATGCCCACTTCCCTGACGAATTTAGGAATCACAATCCGCATCAACACATTTGAATTGGCTTCAAAGACATATTGATACAGCATAAACAATGCTATGGGAATGACAAACCGGAAATAGTTGACGAAAAGAGGTGAGTTTTTGGAGAAAATGGCCACAATTGGTTTTTTCAGGAGCAGATAAACGGCTAGAAATATCAAAAAACCAATCAGAGGCACCACAATAGTCCAGAAAAAGAACCCGTGGTGCTTGTTCTCATCATCTTTGAAGTAAGGGAAGAACCGGAGAATGGAGGCGCCGGTTCCTATTTGGGACAAACTTGCGAAAAGCACACCCGCGTCCACCAGCACGCGCGTCAATCCCACTTCCTCCTGCGTCAGATAATTGGTGATGACGAAGAAAGTGGTGAAAAAACCGATAGCCACACCTATGTAGTTGACTATGGTTCCTTTGATGCTCTGTCGTATGATTATACCCATTCCGAATTGTAAAAGTTTGCAAAGATACAAAAATAGCCCTATTCTCTTTTTTTTGTACTTTTGCACCTCATAATTTTAAACAATGAAAAAGAATCGTTTTTATATTCTTGCGGCCGCTGTTCTTTTGCTTATCTGCTTGGTGGTCATACTTTTCAAGACAGGTGTTTTTCACACATCGAATAGCATTCCGAAATCTGATATTTTTGCGGTAAGAGACACTTCCACGATTAGCAAAATTTTCATTGCCGATATGAACGGAGAACATGTTTTGCTGAACCGCCGGGATGGGGAATGGTATGTGGATGATTCGATACGCGCCCAAGATCCCAAGATAAAAGACCTGTTAGGGGTGATCAGCAATGTGACCTTACAACAGCCGGTGGCCAAAACCGCCCAATCCAACATCAACAAGATGATGTCGGTGAATGCGATTAAGGTGGAAATCTATCAAAAGACACCTAAATTCACCTTGTTTGGCAAGAGATTCTTCGATAAGGAACGGAAAGTGAAAACTTATTATATGGGTCCGGCCACGATGGATAATATGGCCAATTTTGCCATTTTGGAAGGGTATGACGAGCCATGTATTGTGTATATTCCTGGTTTTAGGGGTTTTATAACGCCATTTTATTCGTTTAGACCGATAGATTGGTACAATTGCGACCTATTCAGCACCAAAATTACCCGTATCAAATCCTTGAAAGTGCAGGATTTTGAAAATCCCGAAGAATCGTTTATCGTGGAAAAATCCGGTCCCCGTTTCTTCAATCTGTTCGATGGTCAGCATCAGCCCATTCTGGACTATGATACCATCAAACTGTTGGATATGCTTTCTGTTTACAGGGATTTGAACTATGAGCTTTATGTTAAGGCGTTGAGCGAATCGGCCCGTGATTCAATTTTACGATTCAACAAGTTTAAAACCATCACATTAGTGGATGTGAATGGGGTTGAAACACGCTTGGATATGTATCGTAAACTGCAACCTGACGCCATGTATTTGGACGCGATTCTGGAACAGGAAGCACCCGCAGTGGATTTGCCGTACAATCGGGATAAATTCTATGCTGTCCTGAACGGAAAAACCAAAGATCTGTTGCAGTGCCAATATTATCATTTTGACAGAGCCAATCAACCGCTTTCTTATTTTCTGAAACCGCAAAAGTGATGCAAACACCAGAAGATGAGATGTTTATGCGCCGATGCGTGCAACTTGCCGCATTAGGATTGGGGAAGGTACAACCCAATCCGATGGTGGGCGCTGTTATTGTTCATCAAAATAGAATTATTGGGGAGGGTTATCATCACCAATATGGACAACCACATGCGGAAGTGAATGCGATAGCGTCGGTGCGAGACATTTCGTTGCTTAAGGAATCCACCTTGTATGTTTCGTTGGAACCTTGTTCCCATTTCGGAAAACAGCCGCCATGCGCTGATGCCATCATACAATGGGGAATTCCGAAAGTTGTGGTAGGCATTAGGGATCCCCATGATAAAGTGAACGGAAATGGTATAAAAAAGCTGAAAGATGCTGGTGTTGAAGTGGTTGAACATGTTTGCGAAGAAGAATGCCGCGAATTGAACAAACGCTTTTTCACCTATCATCAGCAACATCGCCCTTACATCATCCTAAAATGGGCACAAACTGCGGATGGTTATATGGACATAGACCGAAGCAATGCCGCTGAGCGCAAGAGTTATTGGATTACCAATCCGGCACTGAAGGTTGTTGTGCACAAGTGGCGCAGTGAGGAAGATGCTATTTTGGTAGGTTACAACACGGTTCTTAACGATAAACCGCAACTGACCACGCGTCTTTATCCGGGCAAAAACCCCAAACGGTTTGTCCTGTCACGAGCAGAAGAAGTGTCAGAGGGTTATTATTCCCCGTTGCCAATGGATCTGTCGGAAGCAATGGGGAAATTGTATGAGCAGAGGGTGCAGTCCGTGATTGTGGAAGGAGGCAGAAAGACTTTAGACCGTTTCCTTGAAGTGGGGTTATGGGATGAAGCTCGCATTCTGGTGGGTGCGCAACAGTGGGGTAAGGGAACAAAAGCCCCTCAAATTCCGATGCCTCCCCAGACCGTTCAACACATTGACGATAATCAGATATTGTATGTTCGAAGACACCTATAAAACCATAACATCCCCATCAACAGGAAGTTACAGCGAGAAACGAAGCAAGTTTCTGGCGTATGCCTTTCCTGTGCAGACGGAGCAGCAGGTAAAAGAGCGCCTGACGGAGATCCAAAAAAAGCACAATGATGCGCGTCACCATTGTTACGCCTATATTTTAGGTCCACGAAAAGACGCTTACCGGATGAACGATAATGGGGAGCCTTCGGGCACGGCAGGTCGTCCCATTCATGGCCAGTTGATGTCAAAAGATCTCACCAACACTTTAGTGATTGTAGTCCGTTATTTTGGGGGTATTAAACTGGGTGTCAGTGGGTTGCAAAACGCTTATAAGATTGCTGCAAAGGAAGCGCTGGAAGCCGCCACCATTATTGAAAAGACCATTGATGAGACTTACGAAGTGACCTTTGAATACTTGCAGATGAACAATGTGATGCAACTGATGAAGGACCCGTATGTAACCATCATCAGCCAGCAGAGCGACCTGAACTGTACCATACAATTTACAGTTCGCCAGCGGGAAGCCGAACGCATTGTCACGGCTTTGAAAAAATTGGGTCAAGTGAAATATTGCAGTTAGAAATCCAATCCTACCATTTCCCCGTGAGGGTGGAAGATGGTGTATTTGGTAAATCTTTCATCCGCTTCAAAACCGTCACCGTAATTAACGGAACCATCAGCTTTGGTCTGTTTAACCAGCACATTGGAGTAGATCTTGCGCTGATGCTGATCCCAGATAATCTCCTCAGTTTCAAGAGTATCCCCTTTGATAATATCCACAATAACCACGTTATTGGATGCTTTATAGGTGGAATTGTTGATGTTGCAGGCATATTTGGCGGTAAGGATTGCTTGTTGCTGCCCGTTTTCGGTGAAGGAGATGGCGGTGATGCCTTCAGGATAATCCATATAGGCGGAATCGGTGCGGTAAGTGTTGAACAGAGGCGCTTTGACGATAAAACTGACGATACCGGAGTCACTTACCGTTAGAGTGATGTTTTCCGCCGATTCGTCAGGGAATTTGCCTTTGTATTCCAGCAATCCAGAGTTTTTGTCTTTATGGTTACAACAAACAAAAAACATCATAAGGCACAAGGCCATTATGATGTTTTTTGAGAGATGTGTCATAAAATCTGACATGTAAGAACGCTATTATTATCTTACTGTCGTAGTTTCCTGAATCCAGCAGCCCACATGGTAGGATGATCCTGCGCTCAAACCGCGTTTGAAGAGGTCTTCCTTGCTCGGGAATCTCAGTTTTGCGCGTTGTGCGTTGGCTCTTTCGGCGCAGCTCGGGTCAACAGCGGCGGCTCTGGCATATTTGTCGGCGGCGGCCCAGGCGTTGGCCAGCGGGAGCATATCGCCTCCGGAGCATCTGCCGGCGGAGTTAGCGTACAAGTCGCCAATGAGGATGTATGCCTTACCCATGTTCGGTTGGTATTTCAGAGCGGCCAATGCGGCACTGCGAGATTCTGAATAGGATCCTTTGGTGTAGTATGCCAAACCTAACATATAGTTGGCGTCAGCCTTCTGCTCATTGGTTTCGCTTAATGTTACGGCTTCTCTGAAATATTCGATGGAGCGATCAATCTCATTGTTGTCCTTTGTAGTACCGAAACTTCTCAGAGAGAGGTTACCCATCCAGTATGCGGAGTTACGGTTCGGATTGGCTCTATGCAGGATTTCCAAAGCATCTTTAAACACGGGGCTGGTAACGCATCCGCCCTTTGCCATGGTCATGACCATCTTGTTGATAGCGGACAAGTCCTCCTTGTTTTCAGCCAGTTTCTCGGAGTAGAGTTCCTCAAGCACTTCGCAGGAGGCGTACGGAGCAACGGCCTTTTCCATCTTGGCCAGTGTTTTGCGGTAATTCACCACCAATTTCATCTGACGGGCAGTGTCGGCAGCGGGTTTCTTGCAAAGTTCAATCAAATAGTTGGTGTCGATTTTGCCGTTGTTGTATAAATCAAACAGACTGTCAATCACGGATGCTTGTTTCTCATATTGTACCAGAGAGTTGTTGATGGAGATGTCCAGATAGTCCGTGGCGCGTCCGTAGGCCTCAATTACAACACTGGTGTCTTTGCTGGCCTTGGTGATGTTCTCAGCCAATTGGAAGTATTTGTCCCAAATAATCGGTTCGGTCTTTTCCTTTTCCATCTCAACAGACTGGATAAACATGTTATTCAGGTCTTTTATCTGGTTGAAATCCATAGATTTGATACGATACATCATCATGTTGTAGGCTTTGTACCCAAGGCATTTGCCTTTGCTGAATTTCTCTGGGAAATACAGGTTGCGAACCTCATACGAGTAGATGAGTGTATCAATCAGATGTTCTCTTCTTAAAGAATCCTTTTCATTCTTAATCAAACCATTGAACATGTTCTGGGCATTGGTGTAGATACCATCCCAGCAGCAAGGGGCGTTGGCAACAAGATAACGCCACGCTTCGTAGGCATCAGTGTAATTCTTGCTTTTGTAAAACATGTTGAAGTTGGTAATCTGTTCCAAGCTTTTGAGGGAGTCTTCCTCATTGGCACCGTATTTGAACGGGCAATTGTTATTCTGGGCGAACAGGAGACTGCCAGAAAACAGTAAAAGCGCTGCGATCAATAACTTTTTCATTTCTGTATTGTTTTAAGAGTTAATTTCTTCGGTGATTATTCAATTTTCATTCTTTGATACCATTTTTCCTGCAGGATGAAGTTGACGGTAAACCTGAAGTAGTTCTGGCGGACAAGATTGTTGATGAGAGTGCCGAGTTTTCCATATTCGAAAGTGAGGTTGATAGAGGAGTGCGTATTGAACGAGTTCAATGGAATTCCAACGCCCAAACTGACTCCAAATTCGTCGATAGGTTTAGAGCGGAGCAACAATTCACCCGTGGAATATTTGGCTCCGATGCGGAAGTTCATCTTTTTGAAGAACTTGTTGGAGAGCGGGTCAGGGGTGAATTGGGCGCCTAAAGAGGCGGTTATGGAGTTTTTCAAAGAGTCTGTATGGTCGAAGAACTTGTAATTTTTCCAGTTATTCCAAGTCACATCAGCGGCCACGAGGAGTTTGTCCTTGTAGGAGTAACTCACGCCTCCGCCAACGGATTGGGGAATGTTGAGACTGCTGCGCACGTTATCATTGTAATACATGGTGTCATAAGTGGTAACGGTGCTGTAAGTGCCTTGGTAATAGTTGATTATCAATTTTTCTTTGGCCCAAATATGGACAGTGTTGCCATACACGGCTCCCAATCCGATTTTATGGTTCTCTTTCACGCGGAAGACATACTGCAAACCACCGGTCATATGAATGCCGTCAAGGTGATAGGAGTCATTGATGAGGGAATTGTAGAAGTTGGTTCCGTCGAAGCTGGTGTTTTGGATGTTGTAGATAGTGCCGAACATATAGGAGGCGTTCAGTCCTATGGAGAATCCTTTGCAGATTTTGAAGGCGTTACCCCAATAGAGTTGGTTGAGTCCGCCTTTTGCCGAGTAGTTGTATGTTACATTGCCCACATTTTCAATGAGTCGGGTGTTTTCAATGTTGTAGCCCACTGTGCTGAAGGGAACGAGTCCCACACTAGTCCGCCAGTGGCGGGTAACGGGCAGGCCGATTGCGATGTAACTGGCGCGGGCAAAGGAGTTTTTTTGAATCAGGGATCCCTCTGCAAGAGTGGAGGAGTAGATGGAAGCGGCGGCATCGCCCACAAACGAGAGCGAATCGAAGGCGGCGTATGACGCGGGATTTCGGAAATTGATGTAATACGGATTCTGCATGGCGTAAGAAACACCACCCATTCCGTCAAGAATGGCATTGGAATACTTGTTGATTATGCCGATGCCAAAACCGGAATAGGGGTTGCTGATCTCATTCTGCGCATAAGAAGAAAACAACCCGCAAAGGATTATCAATAAAAGAAAAAACTTTTTAAGATAGGTCATCCGTATTATACCTTAAGATTTTATACAATCCCTGTAGTACTAAATTAGGGGCGGCAAATATACGATTTTTTATGTAATTCTGAAGGAGAGGCGCGTCGCCACCTGTTAAAATCGTCACTGTGTCGGGATAATGTGTGAGGTAATGGCCTATAAAACCATCTATTTCGCAGGAGAGTCCGTTAATAACACCCGATAAAATGGAGTTTTGGGTAGAATTTCCCGTGAAAGAGTTGATTGTTTGAGGTTCAAGAAGTGGCAGATGTGCCGTGTGTTCGTGCAAAGCATGGAAGCGCATCTGGAGTCCGGGTGAGATGGATCCGCCCAGATAGGTGTTTGTTGAATCCACAAAATCGGTAACCAGGCAGGTGCCGGCTTGGATGGACAGTACATTTTGATTGGGGAACATCGCATTGGCGGCCACGGCACAAGCGATGCGGTCGGTGCCAAGAGTGCCGGCGGACTCGTATTGGATTTGAAGGGGCAACGGAAGATTGGTGGAGAACTGAATCAGACGAACCTGGTGCTCGAGCCAGTTGAGTACAGTGCTGTCCATATTGCCTACGGAGGACAGAATTGCCGAATGAAGATTGTGCTGACCAATCAGTGTCTGCAAGTCGCTGACAGTAAGCGTTATCTGTTGTATGAATGAAATTTGGCATCCCTTGTCGTCGAACAAAGCCGCCTTTTGATTGGTGTTTCCGATGTCAATTACTAAAAACATAGTGTTAAAAAACGCAAAAATGTTTGTTTTATTATCTGTAAGTGTCAGTTTTTATTACTTTTGCATCTCTTTTCAAGCAGGGCAAAAATAATTATAAAAACTAAAAAAAATGGGCTTTTTTTCACTTTTTTTGTTGGCGGTAAGTTTGGCCATGGACTGTTTTGCTGTCAGTTGTTCCGCCGGAGCCCTGCAGCCGAACTTAAAGCCGAAGAATGTCCTGTTTTTTGCTTTCTGTTTCGGTTTTTTCCAAGCGCTTATGCCATTGTTGGGTTGGTTGGGCGGTGAGATGGTTATCCAATACCTGGACCGTTTCACAAACTGGATCGCCTTTGGTATTCTGGCTTTTATTGGTGTGAAAATGATCGTGGAGGGTATTCGTCACGATGAGTCTGATTCCAAGGTGGACATGACCCGCATCGGTACGGTTTTGCTGTTGTCGGTGGCCACCAGCATTGACGCGTTGGCGGTAGGATTCAGTTTCTCCATGATGCAGGATGTGCGCATCGGGGTGGCTTTGTTTCTCATCGGAATAGTCTCCTTCGGCGCTTCACTAGTCGGGTATTACCTCACCCGTCGCCTGCGCAAGCATGTGAAAGCGCATGTGGCGGAAATCATTGGTGGTGTTATTCTGATTTTGCTGGGAGTGAAGATACTCTTGGGATACTGATCTTAACGGAAACGGGAAAGTCGTTTCTCATCAGGTGCCGGATAGTATTCATAGGCGCCGATATCGGGTATTCCGTTCCGTAATCTGCCTAATATGTCCGTATTGATGTTCAGGCCGGTTCTTCCCGCATCAATTGCCGGAGAATCTTCTTTCAGGTTATAATTTTGGCCGTAATTGGATACAAATAGAGGATCTTTATAGTTCATGCAGTTCGTATAATGGGCATCCAATTGCTCTTTTTTCACAAGGCAGTTGTAGAAATGATAATTCAGATCCACTCCTTCGAATGCTGAAGTGATGATTTCATCCTCAAGGATACTACCATAGATAATGGAGTTGTTGCAAGTGAAGTTTGTGTTGCCGATATATCGGGTGTCGTTTTTAGTATAGTGGTTGCTGAGTCCGAATGCCTGTTCTTTTCGCGCCGCTTGGGAGTAAAAATTGGCGATTGTGACATGGTTCAATACGAAATCACCCACTTGCAAGACAACGCTGTAACTTCCATTGTTGCTAATTTGGCAGTTGTTCATCTCCACATCGGCGCTTTGGGCGGCCACCCCGTAGTATTTGTTGTTATGGATGATGGAGTTGTTTATAACAGTCTTGTTTCCAAGATATTCCATCAGTGCGGACACCTCAATGCCTGTGGAGGAGTTGGTGATAATGGCGTTATTAATGATGTTGTCTTCGGTTCCCTCATTGATCAGGATACGGCTCCACTGTTCGTAGTCGTTGGCATAGAAGGATTCGCGCCGGTCGCCGGCAAAGAGGACCGGTTCATCGAAAGTGCCGTTCACCTGGATATTGCCGTAGCGATACACCCAGATGCCGCCTCCATGGTGGACATAGACTTGTGTGCCGGGATCCACGGTCAGTTTGCCCAGCGAATCCACCACCGCCCAACCATAGATTACCCATGGTTTGTCGTTGGTCCAGTGCACATGCTCATGCTCGTGTGCGACGATTCGATAAGGCATGTTGGGATTTAGGTGATCAGGCAGGATGAAATGCGCATCCTGCCCAAAAGCCACCAGTTGCACGGCCTGTTTGCGCTGTGTGTTGTAAAACAGCACCGAATCGGTGACCAGATAAGGCGTGTTCTGATTGGTGGGGTTGATGGTCACTTTCACGAAAACGAAAATGCTGTCGTGGGCGGGAATTACCACATCATGGAATTCTTTTCCGGCAACGCCATCCACATTGATGCTATAATAGGATTGGTCGCCGCCAGCGAGATAAATGTCCAGTTTTACAGGATCCGGACTCGGATTGGTGACAGTGAAGCTGCGGGTGACGGAGGAGATGGTCGTGAAGATGGTGTCAAACATAACCGTATCCGAAGAAAAGACAAGTTTTGCATCTTCATTATAGGCCCCCCTATGGCAGCCGGAGAAGGAGAGCGCGCCGAATACCAAAGGGATAAGTAGCAGAATAACAAACAGTTTATCTATCAGTTTCTTCATTGTCCGGTAGTATTTCATTCCAGTTATAACGAACATCTGTCAAAAATAGTGCGTGGGCAGGTGCGGAAATGCCTGCTTCGCACCGGTTTTTTTGTTCAATGATATTTTGAAAATCCTCCAAGGTCAGTTTTTCCAACCCCACATCGAGCAGTGTGCCCACAATGGCGCGTACCATATTGCGCAGAAAGCGGTTGGCTGTGATGGTGAAAACCAGATCATCGCCTTTCATTTCCCAGAATGCTTCAGAAATATGGCAAATGAAGTTGTTGACTTGCGTATGGACTTTGGAAAAACTGGTGAAATCCTCATTTTTTTTCAGAATATCCGCGGCCTGATTCATCAAGTCAAGATTCAGATGGCGGTGATAGAAGAAGCGTTGCGAGTAGGTGAAAGGGTCCTTCTTGGTGGCGATAAAATATTGATATGTACGACTTTCGGCATCAAAACGAGCGTGTGCGGTGCCTTTTACGGCAAAAAGACGGAAAATGACAATGTCTTTGGGTAGAAAATTGTTGAGTTGGTTTTTAATCCGTTCGCATTCGGTGGGAGAAAAGGCATTTTCCACATCAAAATGGGCGTAGAAGGAGGCGGCGTGGACACCGGTGTCGGTGCGACCGCAACCCGTTATGGCAATGCGGTCGTGGTGCAACAGCAGCGACAGGCACTTTTCCAGTGTCTCTTGCACCGAAGGGTGCTCGGGTTGGATTTGCCAACCGAAGTAGGCGGTCCCGTTATAAGCCAAGTGAATAAAGTATCGCATTATTGTTGCTGAATTAGGCGGCAAAGATACGAAAAAGGTGTATCTTTGCCGCCTAAAATGGAGAATCTATTGGAAATATCGGGTTTATCCTTGGATCTCAAGCAGGATGGCAACTGGAAATCCATCTTGCACGAGGTTAGTTTTTGCCTTGGGAAAGGCGAAACATTGGGTATTGTAGGTGAGTCCGGGTCGGGCAAATCCGTTACCGCTCTGTCGGTTATGCAGTTGCTTAATCCCGAAATTGCCCGTTATCCGAAAGGTGAGATTCTCTTTTATGACAACCCTGAAGCTGAAAAACCCATTAACCTGGTGAATTGTCCGGAGAAGACCATGCGTCATTTGCGTGGAAACAAAATCGGCATGATTTTTCAGGAGCCGATGACCTCACTGAATCCGGTCATCCGTTGTGGTGAGCAGATTACAGAGCAGATTCTGCTGCACACAACCCAAACCAAAGAAGCGGCGAAACAGCATGTGATAGAGTTGTTTAAGGAGGTGATGCTGCCGCGTCCGGAGCAGATCTTCAATTCTTATCCGCACGAATTGTCAGGCGGGCAGAAGCAGCGTGTGATGATTGCCATGGCCATGAGTTGCCAGCCCGACCTGCTGATTGCCGACGAACCCACCACTGCCCTGGATGTCACGGTTCAGAAAGGCATTCTGGAACTGATCAGGAAACTGCAGCGCAAGCATGGCATGAGTGTGCTTTTCATCACGCACGATTTAGGCGTGGTGGCTGAAATTGCCGACCAAGTGCTGGTTTTGTATAAGGGGAAAGTGGTGGAGCACGGCGATATCCGCAAAATTTTCCTGAATCCGCAACACCCTTACACACAAGGCCTTCTGGCGTGCAGACCCTCTATGAAAACCCGCCTGAAGAAGTTGCCTACGGTGGATGATTTCATGCGGAACCAAACGGTAAACATGTCCCAGATGGTGGGGGATCTTATGGTAACCCCTGAAGAGCGTAAACAGTTTCATCAAACATTATACGCTGAAAAGCCGATTATCACGGTTCAGCATCTCAGCAAACAATATCCGGTACGCAAACGCAAATTGTTTGAGAAAAGACAGTATGTGAATGCGTTACAGGATATCAATCTGGAGGTTTACGAAGGAGAAACACTAGGTTTGGTAGGCGAGTCAGGGTGCGGGAAAACCACTTTGGGGCGAAGCATGATTCGGTTGATTGAACCCACTTCGGGCGAAGTGTATTACAAGGGCACCAATCTGATGTCGTTGTCCATGTCGCAGATGCGTCAGATGCGCAAGGATTTGCAGATTATTCTACAAGACCCATATTCTTCTTTAAACCAACGACTTACAATTGGTGACGCATTGATGGAACCTATGCGTGTACACAATATCGGGAGCAATGACAAGGAGCGTAAACGGAAGGCGGTAGCCCTGTTGGAGCGTGTGAATTTGGACGAATCGCACTTTTACCGTTATCCGCACGAATTCTCCGGCGGTCAGCGCCAGCGCATATCCATCGCGCGTGCCTTGGCGGTGAATCCGAGATTCATCATTTGCGATGAGTCCGTGTCCGCTTTGGATGTGTCGGTGCAAGCCCAGGTGCTGAATCTGCTCAATGAGCTGAAAGAAGAGTATCATTTCACCTATATTTTCATCTCCCATGATCTTTCTGTCGTTCGTTTCATGTCGGACAGAATTGTGGTGATGCAAAACGGCCGTATCGTGGAGATGGGTGATGCGGATGACATCTGTGACCGCCCGCAGACGGAGTACACTCAAAAGCTGCTGTCTGCAATACCGAAAGGCATTCTCAACGAATAAAATAGTATTTTTGCATTTTTTAAAATATATCTTAATGAAAGAACACAATATTTCCGCCGCCATCGTAGTGAAATTCATTCTCCGAATTCTGATTGGCGCTTTTTTTATCACTACAGCCATATTGAAACTGCTTTCTTTGGACAGTTTTGAAATATACATTTACAGTTTCAATATTTTCAGTTTCAACTTGTGTGCCATCATTGCCCGTCTGGTCATTGCAGCCGAGTTGCTGGTGGGTGCGTTTCTGATTGCCAAAATCCTCTATAAGCCCACATGGTGGCTTACTCTGTTGATGTTGGTTGGTTTCACATTCTTTTTGGTATATGTGGCTATTTTCCGTCAGGACAGCAATTGTCACTGCATGGGTGATCTTGTGGAACTCAATCCCGCATATTCCATTATCAAAAATCTGATTACCATTGTTTTACTGTTTTTTATACGAAAAGAGGAGGATTACCAATTCAAAGGGAAAAAGGCGGTAGGCATTGTTCTTGCGGTATTGGCGTTGGGTGTGCCTTTTATTCTTTTCCCTACGGATGCGACCTACAATCTTTTCAAAAAGTCGGATAACAATGTAAATGAAAAATCATTCGAACAATTTATGCAAGATTCTGTCGCTCAATCTCTTAACATCCAGGAGGGCAATTATGTGCTGGGATATTTGGCTTCAGG
Source organism: Bacteroidales bacterium UBA3868 (assembly GCA_002392325.1). GTDB lineage: Bacteria > Bacteroidota > Bacteroidia > Bacteroidales > WCHB1-69 > F23-D06. Next base: position 6,871 of record DGGS01000018.1, on the reverse strand, counting down.
GTGCAAGTATTGCAAACTGAGTGCGAAAAAGATTAACACTATGGTGGAGAACAACCAATTGGACACCAACAAGGTCGTTTTCATCATTTGGGGAGGTGACGAATCGATTCAAAAGTTCAAGGAAGAGACGGATGCGACACATTTCCGCTATGCCAAAATAAGTCCGATTGAAGCAATACAGTTGGTTTCAGGCCAATTTCCAACCTATGTGCTTGTAAAAGACGGCAAACCTGTTGAAGCCATGGATATCAGGGGATTAAATGATAACAAGATTCGTTCTTTTTTAATCGAGTAAAGAAAATCCATTATGCAGAAAGTTGATAAAAAAGTAGAGGATTTATTCCAATATTATAAAAATAATGGGTTCAACCACAGCACGGACGAGATTGTGGAAGGAATGTCTATAAGCCGGAAAACCTTTTTCAACCGTTATAAGAGCAAGGAAAACTCGGTTTGGATGGTCGTTAAATTCTGGTTTGACAATATCCGGGAGCGTTTTCATGAAAAAACGATGCAGTGCAACCATGCTGTGGAAGAATTGTTGCAGTTCGGGTATGAGATACACTTTATCCGAAGCAAGGAAAAGCACCTATATCAATATGTGCAGCAGAGCGGTCTTTTATTGTCTTCAGAATGTCCATTAGTTTCTATTTTAGGGGAGATCATACAAAAAGGCATCAATCACTATCAGTTCAAGGAAGATGTAAGCAGCCATTTGTATGCAATGTTTGTTGTAAACAATATTGCCCACTATCCATTTTCGAATGAGGAGCAGGAAGAAATCGTGCGTTTCTTGCTGGCCCCCATTGTTACAGATCGCACCAAGGAGTTGATGAAAGAACTGAATTTCAGTTTTTACGATTAGTTTTCAGCAATCAGTTTCAGCACTTCAGCCATGGCGTCGGGGAGTCCATCCGGATTCTTTCCGCCGGCTGTGGAGAGGGAAGGTTGTCCACCACCGCCGCCTTGGATGAGTTTGCCTACGGCACGCACAATCTTCGGCGCTTCAAATCTGCCAAGCAGGTCGTCGGAAATGGCTACCACCAAATTCGGTTTGTTGTCGAATACGCTGCCTAACACCACAATGCGGTTAGCGGCATTTCGCAGTTGGAAGGCGGCGTTGCGCAGAATATCGGGTCCGAAACCGGTGATTTTGGAGAGCACCTGCACGCCATTAATATCCTGTGTCTCTTGTTCCAATTCCTTGCAGAAATTCACCACTTGCTGTTTTTCAAATTCTTCGATTTTCTTGCGGTAAGCGGCATTGTCGTCGTTGAGTTTTTGGATGGCTTGTTCGATATTGTTGGAACCCAGCATCTCTTTCATGTTCTTGATGAGGTTCTGTTGGCCATAGACAATCTCTTCTGCTGCTGTTCCGGTCACGGCTTCAATACGGCGCACACCGGCGGCCACGGCGCCTTCGGACACGATTTTGAAGAAACCGATATTGCCGGTTGCGGATGTATGCGTGCCGCCGCAAAGTTCGATGGCGTTGCCGAATTGGATGACGCGTACCAAATTGCCGTATTTCTCGCCAAACAAAGCGATAGCGCCTTTGGCGCGGGCCTCTTCAATCGGCATGTCCACATGTTCTTGCAACGGAAGGTTCTGACGAATCAAGTCGTTGACCATTTTTTCCGTCTTGACGATTTCCTCATCTGTCATTTTGGAGAAGTGGGAGAAATCGAAACGCAGGCGGTCGGAGGCCACCATGGAACCTTTCTGTTCCACATGTGTGCCGAGAACTGTGCGCAGGGCGTGGTCGAGCAAGTGTGTGGCAGAGTGGTTGTTGGCCGTCATTTGGCGTTTTTCTGTGTCAATGCGGGCGGTAAAATCGGCTGTTGGATTTTCAGGCACCGAAGCGGCATGATGAATGGTCAGATTGTTCTCTTTTGTTGTGTTGAAAATGACAATCTTTTCATTCACACTTTCCAAAACACCCGTATCTCCCACCTGTCCGCCTGATTCGGCGTAAAATGGCGTTTGATCCAACACAATCTGGTAGGAGGTCTTGTTTTTAGCTGTTACCTTTCTGAATTTCACTATTTTACAGTCGCATTCGGTGTTGTGGTAACCTAAAAATTGGGTAGGCGTGTCCTGATGTATCAGTTCCACCCAGTCGTCGGTGGCGACGGCGGCAGCGGCGCGAGAGCGTTCCTTCTGCTGTTGCAAGCCGCGGTGAAAACCATCCATATCGACGGTGAGGTTTTTCTCCGAAGCCAAAAGTTGTGTCAAGTCAATGGGGAAACCGTAAGTGTCAAAGAGTTCAAAGGCGAAATCGCCGTCAACTACGCCTTTTTCCGCATTTTTCACCACATATTCGTCAAAACGGGCAATACCCTTAGCCAGAGTTTTTAGGAAAGACTGTTCCTCTTCGAGGATAATGCGTTCAATCAGCGTCTGCTGTTTCTGGATTTCAGGGAATTGGTGTCCCATTTGGGCCACGAGGTCGCGCACAAGTGTGTGCATGAAGGGTTCCTTGAAGTTCAGGAATGTGAAGCCGTAGCGGATGGCGCGACGGAGGATGCGGCGGATTACATAACCAGCACCGGTGTTGGAGGGCAATTGTCCGTCGGCAATGGCAAAGGTGATGGCGCGCAAGTGGTCGGCCACCACGCGCAGCGCAATATCCACATCTCTCTTGTCCCCATAGTTCACCTGTGCGAGTTGCGCAATTTTTTGAATGATGGGTTGGAAGACATCGGTGTCGTAGTTGGATTTCTTGTTTTGAACAGCCATGCAAAGGCGCTCGAATCCCATGCCGGTATCCACATGCTTGTTAGCCAGTAATTTAAGTTCTCCGGAGGCAATGCGGTTGTACTGCATGAACACGAGGTTCCAAATCTCAATCACCAGTGGATTGTCTTTGTTCACCAGTTCCTGTCCCGGCAGTTTGGCGCGCTCGTCGTCATCACGCAGGTCGATATGGATTTCGGAGCACGGACCGCAGGGCCCCGTTTCGCCCATCTCCCAGAAGTTGTCCTTTTTGTTGCCTTTCAGGATGCGATCTTCTGGCAAATAGGTTTTCCAGAAATCGTAGGCCTCTTGGTCAAAGGGGGTTCCATCCTTCTCATCGCCTTGAAAAACCGTAGCGTAGAGGCGGTCTTTGTCCAATTTCATGACTTCGGTCAGAAACTCCCAAGCATAGTCAATCGCTTCCTTCTTGAAATAGTCGCCAAACGACCAGTTCCCGAGCATTTCGAACATGGTATGGTGATAGGTGTCGCGTCCCACCTCCTCCAGGTCATTGTGTTTGCCTGATACACGGAGGCACTTTTGGGAGTCGGCCACACGGCGGTGTTCCGGCTGGTTATTGCCCAGAAAGATGTCCTTGAACTGGTTCATACCCGCATTGGTAAACATCAAAGTTGGGTCGTTTTTGATGACCATCGGGGCAGAGGGAACGATTGTATGATTTTTAGACTCAAAGAATTTTAAAAATGCGGCTCGAATTTCGTTAGAAGTCATATTGTTTTTTTTTGAAGGCGCAAAAATAGTGTTTTTCTCTATTGGGATTATTTCACAATGGTCAGTTCCTGCATCAGGTTCTGGGCATTGGCCATCTTGTCGATGATGAAGAGCAGGTAGCGCATGTCCATGCAGATGGTGCGTTGTACCTCATTCTCGAAGGCGATGTCGCCGCTCATGGCTTCCCAGTTGCCGTCGAAGGCCAGACCGATGAGGTTGCCGTTGGCATCGATGACGGGACTGCCGGAGTTGCCGCCCGTGATATCGTTGGTCGTGATGAAGTTGACCACCAAATTGCCGTTTTCGTCAGCATAGCGGCCGTAGTCGTGATTTTCCCAAAGTCTGATGAGGTCTTTCGGAACATCAAACTCCCAGTTGCCGGGTTTGTACTTGGCCATTACACCATCCAATGTGGTTACATAATTGTATGTGATGGCATCTGACGGCTTGCAATCTTGTACGCTACCGTAAGTAAGGCGCATGGTGAAATTGGCGTCGGGATAGAAGTTGCGGTCTTTCTGCATCTCCATAAGACCTTGCATATAGAGGCGGTCGGCGCGTTTGCAGTTCACCTCGTCGGCCTTTTCTCCCAAATCCCAATACGATTCCAAAATGCTGTACATCAAGGCATAAATGGGATCTTTTGAGAGTGATTTGGGATTCTCTATCCAAGCATACAATTTGTCGCGATCCACCAAAATGGATTTGGCGAATGCGTTATCGACAAATGCGGTGAAATCCCCACCGTTCTTGTCGCCCACTTTCTTAATCACGGCAGGTAACTGATTGTGATCCACATCTTTATAAAACAGGTTCAGCAGGGCGATAGTGACATCACGGTCCAAAGCCTTGTTATAATCTTTGAAGAAATCCTCAAAATCGGGTTTCATTTTCTTCACATAGGCGATTATGTTTTCTTTGGGAGCTGCCTTTGACTCGATGGCGTTATTTATTGCTCTGAATCTCAAGGCGAAAGTCACGGCCTCGCCGCCACGCCAGCCCGCCTCACGGTGATAAATGAGGGCTTTGGTGTATTTGTTCTGGTTGTTCCAATAGTTGTCCATCTCATCGAAGATGCCTTTGTATTTGGTAGAACGGCCCTTATCTTGCTCGGCCCATTGGCGGAACGCTTTCTCCTGATCCATGCGTTTTTCCACCACCTTGTTGCGTTGGAGTTGCTTCACTTGGCCAATATAGTATTTCCAGTAGTTGCTCACGCTGGCTTGTTTGGAGGCGTATTGGATGAAGACGGCGGGGTCGGCGTCCATGTGCTTGCGGTACTGCTCCAGTTTGGTGGTGCGGCAGTCCACAATGGCGGGGCCTTCCAATTCAATGACATTCTTCACGGCGCCGGAGTAGGAGTAGCGGTCGGTGCTGCCAGGGTAACCGAGAATCATGGTGTAATCACCTGGTTGAACGCCTTTTAAGGAAATTGGCAGATAGTGTTTTGATTTCATCGGAATGTTGTCCTTGCTGTATTCAGCGGGGGAGCCATCGGGGGCGGTATAAACGCGGAAGATGCAGAAGTCGCCCTTGTGGCGCGGCCAGGTCCAGTTGTCGGTGTCGGCGCCGAACTTGCCGATGCCCCAAGGCGGGCAAGCCACCAGACGCACGTCTTTGTACACATCATAAACAAACAGGATGTATTGGTTGCCGTGGTAGAAGGGAACGATTTCCACCCCTACATTCCGGTTGCCCTTGCGTTCTTTTTCCAGGGCTTTGCAATTTTCCTCAATCTTTTTGGCGCGGTCACTTTCTGACATGTTGTTGGTGACACCTTTCAATACCGCTTCCGTAACATCCTCAATATAAGTGAGGAAGGATACGGAAAGACCTTCGTTGGGCAGTTCTTGATCCTTGCTGCGTGCCCAGAAGCCGTCTTGCAGGTAGTCGTGTTCCACGGAGGCGTGGGCCTGCACATAAGAGAGGCCGCAGTGGTGGTTGGTGAGTAGCAGGCCTTCGGGAGAAATCAGTTCTCCGGTGCACCCGCCACCGAATTGCACGATGGCATCTTTCAAACTGGGTTGGTTGAAGCTGAAAATCTGCTCGGCGGTGAGCTTGCAGCCAAGTCGCTGCATATCAGCCAGATTCTGTCCGTTAATAGAATAGGGGAGCCACATACCCTCATCGGCGCGGGCACCCAAAACAAGCATCATGAAAGCGATGCACAAAAGGTTGATTTTATGTTTCATCTTGTGTGATTTTTGAAATGCAAAGGTAGGAAAAAAACAGGAAAATAACGGATTATATATATTAGAAGGTATATCGTACGCCAAAATTCAATCCCCAATCGAAAATATGGTCGGCAAAATAACGGTTAAATACGCAACGGTATCCAGGTCGGAAGTCGAACTGTAGTGTAAGTGGGATGTTGAACTTGTATTCCATTCCGAAGAAACCGTTTACACCACCTTTCCCGTTGTTATAGCTCGTGTGATATCCGTAGAAAATATATGAATAAGGTTGCCAGTTGTAGCCGATGCTTCCACCAGCACCTACAAAGCCGTACAGGCCTTTCGTGAGACGGCCTTCGTACATGAAATTCGGGGCAAGTTCAAAAGACCAAGTATGGGTGCCATAAACATAACAATACTTGGTGCCCAAATCCAGTTGGATGGCGAAGTGGTTCAGAGGAAATGTCTTGTATGACACGGCCTGTGTGGTGCCAAGAGTTGCTCCAATGCTGTGTTTATAAGGGGCTTGCGCGTTTGCTTCAAACAATATGCCTGCAAAAAATGCGACAAACAGAATGATAATACAGTTTCTTTTCATACTAGTTTTGTTTTAAAATTCTAATTTATAAGAAGTTGTATAGTAGTTGCCTGTTGTTGGAAGAAGGTGCAAAAATAAAAAAAGTATTTTTGCGAAAAACAGGTTGATTATACAGTTGGAAAAAATCCCTAATGTTGAGGTTAGTGTTCCCAGCGGACACCACTCTTTAAAACGGCGGGTGGATTGCCGCCGATGACTTGGTTTTCGCCGGAGAATGCAGAGGTCAATAGTGTTCCAGCCGCCACAACAGCGTTGTTAGGTATTTCTGTGCCTTTCAGCAGTGTGCATTTGCATCCAATCCATACATGGTTGCCCACGAGGATGGGTTTGTCGGGATTAGTGCGTATGCCGTCTTGGTTGTAAATGGGGTGCTCATCGGTATCCATGATGAGGATGTCCCAACTCAGCAGGCAGTCATTTCCGAAAGAAATTTGGTGTGCGCAGACAATGGTGCTTTCAGCGGTCATGTTGAAATCTGCACCGAGCGTAAGATTGCCTCTCACAGAGAGTTTGGAACCGTGTCCGATGCTGGCTTTGCCTCCAAAAGCGACGGTTCCGCTCACTTGCCAGATGCTGCGGGAGCGTTTGCGGTCGTAATGGCCCACATCGCCGAACCCGATTTTGATCATGG
>DGGS01000062.1 GCA_002392325.1 Bacteroidales bacterium UBA3868 | reverse complement strand
GATGTGTTTGAGAAGATTCTGGATGAACCGACATTCAAGAAACATTGCCCCGCCATCGGTTTTGGCACCGAACGATACAAGCGGATTCCAAACGGGTTTCCGAAGGATTTTCGCCGACCGGAGCTTCTGCTATGCAAAGATTTCACCTGCGCCTGCTACCTGAAACCATCCGAATTATATAAGCCCCAATGCGTCAAACACATGACCGACATTTTTCATAGCATGAAACCATTCAACGATTTTCTGAAAGAAAATGTGCTGATCAATTTGGAGGAAATGGAGGAGATGAAGAATATCGTCAAGTTCTTTTAACGCTCCTTCTCGCTCTCATTCAATTCTTTCTGCGTGCGCCATAAAAACAGTAAACTGATGAAGGTGACCACCGAACAGGAGATCACCAACGGTACTGCGCCATGAATATCGGTGAATTTCATTTCATCGAGTTCCACACCGCGCCCTTGGAACGAAAAATCCACCAGGAGCGACAGGGCATTATGCAGGAAATGTGCCAGAACGGGCAGCCAAAGCGACCGGCTCCAGTAAAACAGGTAACCCAAATAGGCACCCAGCAACAGACGGGGAATGAATCCGCTGAATTGAAAATGTATCGCACTGAAAATCAATGCTGTTATCCATATCGCCAGATGCGGTTTGCGACTCCATTTAGTCAAAAACGCCTGTATCGTGCCTTGGAACATGAACTCCTCGCCAATAGCAGGAATCAACGCCAGAACCAGAATGTTCAGCAACAGATTGGAGTATGAATGACGAAATGTCAGCATTCTTGTTATGGTTTCCGCTTGCTCATCAAGGTTTGCCATCCAATGCCACAATGCGCCTTCGGGCAATTTTATAGCCTCATTCCACTGCGAAAGCAGGGCCACAATGGGCAGAATCACAATGGAGAGCAATAGGGTCACATTCACCAGCAAGTAATGCGGTTTGCGGTCGCCGTCGTTGTAGCGCAACCATTTCCGGTCGTGCGCGTACGCAAACATGAGCGCCGGAGCGAGGAACATGCCGATGGAAGAAAAAGCTTGCGTGATGCGCACAAATCCAGCCGGATCGGCGGCCTCATACATGTTGTAGGTATGGTACACACCATAGGCAATGAGGGAACCCAATCCGCTGAAAACGATTGTTCCCACCACTATGAAAAGCAGCAGGAACAATACTTGTAATCCTCTATTTTTTCCTTCAAAAAAAGGTCTGATAAAATCCATCGTTATTTAACAAATGCAATCAGATCGCCTTTTTGTACCTTATCACCTTGCTGGGCAACAACTTCCACCAGTTTGCCGGCTACCGGCACACGCACTTCCTCCTGACCGTAGTAGGTCTGGATGAAGCAAAGAATACCGTTTTCAGGAAATTCCGTGCCCAGCGGTTTGGCCATTGAAGATTCACCCACCGAGAGTTCCCAGATCACTTGTCCGGAAACGGGGGCTTCTACCCTGACGGCTTCGGGCATGCGCTTCAGCGCCGCCTCAACCAAGGCCTGTTTGTACTGCTCGGGCGACAAAACCTGTTGTTTTTGCAACGCTTTTTTCTTAGCGTCAGCCAGGGCCTTCTCGAAATTCTTCTTTGCCCTACCCTCTTTATAGTCAATGTATTGACGCTCGTGCATAGCCAATTCAAAGAGTTCTTCCTCGTCTTCGCCCACATCCCAGCCGCGCTCTTCCATCATGGCGCGGTACTTGGGCAACTCATCGGGATAGTTGTCTTGCGGCACACCATCGAAAAACTCAAAACCTTTTTCTTTGGCCAGTTCCAGAATCTCCGGGGCAAGCGGACCGGGCAGACGACCGCAGCGTCCGAGTATCATATCCCACATGTTCTGGTCCATATTCGAATAACGCGGTTTACCCTGCGCCTCGGCCAAGATGTTCATCAAGGCAATGTTCTTGACATATTGGCTGAACGGGGTGACCAAACCAGGCGTGCCCACACGCGGCCACACATATTGCACTTCGTTAAACAGTTTCACCAGCAGCTCATCTTCCGTCAGTTCGGGTTTACCCTTCTGGCGAAGTGCCATATTGATCGCATCCTTCAACCCTTTCAAATCAGCCATCATGGAACCCATCATACCGCCAGGGAGTCCGCAGCCCAATAACAATGAGGTACATATCTTATTCTTCGGTTCAATGAAATAACCCAAGAAATCGTCCATGAACTTCTGTGTCAACGCGCGCGCCTCCATGTAGGCGTTCATGTCAATGTCCTTCACCTCGAAACCGGCATCGCGGAGCATGGCCTGTACGGCAATGACATCGGGATGCACCATACCCCAAGAGAGCGGTTCCATGGCCACATCCACGATATCGGCACCTGCCTTGCAAACCTCCAGCACGGAAGCCATGGAAAGCCCAGGACCCGTATGACCGTGATATTGAATCACAATTTGAGGATATTTCTCCTTGATACATTTCACCAGTTTGCCCAATGTGGCGGGACGGCCAATACCAGCCATATCCTTCAAACCAATTTCTTTGGCGCCATATTCCACATATTTGTCCACGATTTCCATATAATGTTCGATGGTATGGACGGGTGAATGCGTAATGCTGAGGGCGGCCTGCGAGATCAGACCGAACTCATTGGCGTATTTTATGGAAAGTTCCAAGTTGCGGTAATCGTTCAATCCGCAGAACGAGCGGACGACATCCACACCTTGGGCTTTTTTCACCTTGAACATCAAACGGCGCACATCCGCGGGCACGGGATACATGCGAAGGCCATTAAGCGCGCGTTCCAGCATTTGCGTCTGGATACCGGCCTCGCGGAGCGGTTTGGTCCACTCGCGCACCGCACGGTTCGGATTCTCGCCATAGAGCAGGTTCACCTGCTCAAAAGCGCCACCGTTGGTTTCCACTCTGTCAAAGCATCCCATCTTCACAATCACGGGAGCAATCTCTTTTAACTGATCTACACGCGGCTGGTATTTTCCGGAGGATTGCCACATGTCGCGATAAACCAAACAAAATTTTATCTTTCTTCCCATATCAAAACTATATTAAATATTTAACTCCCAGACAGTTAAGGACAAAATCAGCATCCTGCTGTTTGGGAGTGCAAATGTATAAAATTTATTCACTTATTCCACCTCAATAACCAAGCCGTCAATACCCAAAAACACATTACTGGGAAGCATTTCCGCAACTTCGGCATACCTGCCCATTTCGTGGGATATATGGGTAAGATATGCCTGCTCGGGTTGAAGACGCTCAACAATACCCAATGCTTGCGCCAGATTAAAATGCGAATAATGCTCCTTGATTCGTAACGCATTTATAACCAACACTTTAATTCCATTCAGTTTATTCAACTCCGTTTCCGGAATGAAACTTGCGTCGGTGATGTAGGCAAACGGTCCTATGCGGTAACCGAGAATAGGCAGTGTGAGATGGCGCACATGGATGGGTTGTATCGTAATGCCATTCACCTCAAACGGATCTTCTTTAACAGGGTTCAGATGCAAAGAAGGAACTCCCGGATATGGATGCGGTTTGAAGGCGTAGTCGTAATCCTTGCGGACCACATTCAGCACGCGTTGCAAGCCGTAGATCTCCATCGGTGCCTTTTTCATGAAATAGATGGGCCGGATATCATCCAGTCCGCCCAGATGGTCCTTATGCTCATGCGTCACCAGTATGGCATCCACCTGCGTGATATGGTTGTGCAGCATCTGCTGTCGCAGGTCGGGGCCGGTATCAATCAGGATGTGGGTGCCGTCCACTTCCACATAGGCGGCGGTGCGCAGACGCGTGTCGCGCGGGTCCGCCGACTGGCAAACCGCACACTGGCATCCCACCACAGGGACACCTTGCGATGTTCCGGTACCCAACAAGGTAACTTTCATCATGTATTACTGCTTAATAAATTTCTTAACAATCTGATTATCCGATGTTTTAATGCGAATAATGTAAACACCCCCCGTCAATCCCTCCAGTGGCACATCCAAACGGGTATCTGCAGCGGAAAGATGCATCACCTCACGGCCTGTCAAATCAAAGATGGACAAATATTCCATTGGTTCATCGGCAGACACCGACAAGACAGACTCTGCCGGATTCGGGAAGATTGCGACACGCTCGTCCGACACATCATCCACGCCAACATGTCCTGCCTGATAGGTCAGTTTGAACCCATCCGCATTATGCTGTTCGTCCGTTTCGATCAGGAGTGCCAGGCGCTTTTTCTCAAAACGGATAACGGTATCTTCCATATGGCCTGTATAGGTGGCCAGAAGATTGGCATTATCGGGTTTGTTATCAAACACATAGAGGAAATCCTCCCCATCCACCAAATCCAGATACTCCACATTCAATTCAATCACAGAAAAGGAAGGCACCACTATGCGGAACAGACACGAGGTATAAGGCAAATAGTCATCGCTTCCGCTACCATCCTCAATCGTGCCGGAATATGCCGAATAATTGGTCACTTCGGGGCAGAACACCGGCACATTGGCATTATAATTGGCTCTGAATCCTTGTCCGGCAAGCGAATCGTCGGAAACAAAGCGCACCGTTATTTGCGAGCAACTCCACTCCACATTCAGTGTGTTATTTGTGTCAGTGAGAAGAATTTGCGGGATACTCGGATTATCTGTTGAAATCAAAAGGGTGTCACCTGAGGCAACATCATATTCCAGATGGAAACTGATAGAGGTGAAATAATCCGCATCAGGACGGACAATCCAAGAGTAGTCCATATCAGGCGCATAGGGCGACAGCGTGAGACTGCCGTCGTCAAACGAGCCCTGCAAGGTGGTAAGGGTATCCGTTCCGGTCAGCGCGTGCGCCGGAGGATAAGCATACAATGTGGTGTCAGGGTAAGCGTTGATGATGAGTTCCTGGGCCAGATTGAAATGCGTGCCCACCAAATTCAACGCATTGGTATAAAAATAGCTATCATACGAACCATCCCAACCGAAATTAAAATGATAATAGTAGTTGCTGTCCACCATCCTATAGCCGTCGCAGATGAAACCGTGCCCGTTCACATTGGGGTTGCTCCAACCAGCGTAGTAGAGGGGCATATTTCGATGCAAGTGCGCAACAATTAGACTATCCCAATCCAAATCAGTGGAGTCGCGGAACACATATTCAGTTTCGGGAGAGAACTTGAAAAAGGTGCGCAGCACGCGGGCGGCGCTGTGGTTGTACATGCCCGAGCCATCAGGTCCATACACCATATCAACCCCCACACCGCAGTGGTGCATCAGCGTGCAGATAGCCGGGTTGATGGCGGTGGGCTCATCGCACATGGCATTGTAATCGTAGGTGGTGTTGCCGTAATCCGCCGACTGCACACCGTATGTTGAATCCAGATACGAGTACGACCCAATGCCCGTTTCCGGGAAACGGTAATAGTATATGAGTTGGGCCATAGCGGTGGCCACACAACCCGTGACCACATGAAAATTCTCGCCTGCAAAATCCTTCGGACAATAATAATTGTAAAAGGTACCCTGCCCCCAGTGGGATTTCATCAGCGGAGCAACGGAAGGTCCATCCTTAAAGGGCGTTTTCTCGCGGGAGAGCATGCGCCAGGCTGGATTCACTGCATTCTTAACCATGGGTTGCTGTTTCAAGGCGGAAAGTTGCTGCGCGTAGTTGTCCAACCACATCCGCACCGGAGGAATCAAGTCCTCGCTGTTGTAGAGTTGATGGTCGGAGAACGCCAATACCGGAGGCACGCGTTTGTCTCCGCCAATCACCACATACGAACTTTCCGAGTTGAACACGAACAACAGCGTGTCGGCACCCTCCGAAACCACATGGGCCAGGCGGCATCCGGACTTTTGGTTCGTCTGCAGAAACCTATCAGCCGCATAATTCGCCTCGGTCAACGAAACTTTTTGCGCAGAAGCATAACACACTATAAATAAAGATATTACTAAAATATAAAAGTGTTTTTTCATCTTAAAAAGATTAACTGAAAATATACGGCAAAAATAATGAATAATCCGAAAAAACAAAAAAAATTCGAATATGATGAAATATTTAAAAAAAAGTGTACTTTTGCAGCCGCAAAACGGATCGGGGTGTGGCGCAGTTGGCTAGCGCACTTGCATGGGGTGCAAGGGGTCGGAAGTTCGAGTCTTCTCACCCCGACCAAACGAAAAGGAAACGCAAAAGCGTTTCCTTTTTTTATTAGATAATGATATAGGGAAAAATCTGGTTAGTAACAGATTCCGCTCAACGCTAACGCGTATCGCGGAATGGTGTGCCGCACACGGAATAAAAAGCGGGAACGATCTTACGACCATTCCCGCTATAAATATCTGATATCTGGAATCAGTCTTTCACACAACGCACACTGAAGCCGTAGTTCTTCAACGTTACAAAGTCATACCACATATAGCAGTGACAATCTGCCATGTGAGCATGAGCCATAGTTTCGCTGGAGGAATCCGCAGACCAGAAATAGGCATTACCAAGCAAGTTCTCATATCGGTTTTTGTCAGGATTAAACTGACCGCTTGGCAGCATGTTGAAACCAGTGGCATTGCTCCCCGGATTTGTAATCCACAGATTGGTAGAGCGTAACGTATTGACATCATTGGCACTCAATGCAGCGAAGTCTTCCTCATTGGGCATACGCCATTCGGCGGGGCAGATGCCTTGCACTTGCGTACCCTTCGTAGGTCTTTCTACATCCAAAGCGTCATACCAATCATACAACAGCCCATAGAGAGCAGCGTTGGCTTCTGCATCTGGATTTTCAGGAGACTGATATTTGAGGACATTCGACACTTCACGTCCATCAGCATAATGTGTAGTCCTCAAGTTCGAGGTCATCCAGCATTTGCCGCCCAACCGGACAGAGGTATAGTTGTTATCGTCGTAGTCTTGGACATCCGAGCAGGGCGCGTACGTCTTGAAAGTGTCAGGGGCAGACCACTGGCTGGTATTGGTACCGCAAACTGACTGCACCTGCACCTCATACTCCGTTTCGGCCAAAAGACCTGAAAGTGTCATTGGGGAGGTGGAATTAGCCACTGTCTGCCACTCGGTTGCGGTGGTGGCTTTATATTGGACATTGTAGTCGGCAGCAGTGCCTGTCCAGAACAGCACCGCGCTATTGAAGCCTATTTCGGAAATAGCGAGGTCAACGGGAGTCTCACAAACCACCGGACAACTCATCGTATAGTAAACAGTATCCTCAAAACCGGCGTTACCGGCACGAATGATCACGCCTTCGGGGTCTTTTATAGAGCAAGACGTTTCATCGGACCCGAAGAAAGAATCCCTCACAAAGGCAATCTGACGACCGTCGCAAACGGCAAGCGTGTGGCTTTGGGCTTCTCCCTGAACAGCATCGGACGTGTTGACAATCATGCCCAAGAGCTCAAAGGTCCGGGCATCCAGCACATTCATGCGGTTGCCAACGGGCCAGTCGTCGCCACAGTCAGACTGCACCTGAAACTCGTATTACATATTGTATAGAGAAGTTATCCACTGCCGCGGGCGGGTTAGCGGGCGGGTTGTTGTCGTTCTGCCAAGAGAAGACTACCATATAGTTGCCGGAAGTGGGCACATTGACCGTAGAGGTCAATGTTTTCCAAGTGTTGGAGAGATTCAATTGGGTATTACCGTCAATAGCAAAAGCACCGGACCACACTGACGGGACACCGGTAGTATAGATGAGGGATGTTTGGGTAGTGGCTATAATGGAAATATCCGCGGGTACCAGAAACACACGCATATGATCATAGCCTTGTTCTCCATAGGCCTTCCAGTCATACTGTACGTTATACTCATTGGCCTCCAATGAGAAGACCTTTGTGGCACACACCGTATTGCGGTGGTTGGTATAGATGTTGCTTGTTCCGCCATCAGAGGATATGTATAAGGAGTGGCTGCCACCATAATGGGTGGCCGTGCCCAACGTCCAGGCATTGGGTTGAGTGCCATTCACAAGAACCCAATTGTTGCCAGACTCAAAGTCGTCGGTGTAGAGCGGATAGGCAGCGTTCACCACCACCGGGGTCTGGATGGTGGTGAAGGTGGCTGGTCTGGTGTTCCACTCGCCGTAGTCACCCGTACCGCAATAGGCGCGCACTTGCACACGGTACTGGGTCAGCTGGTCTAAACCTGTCAAGGTGAAGGGTGACGTTTGAATAAGGGTGTCCAACATCACATAGTCGCCCCATGTGTTGGTGGAGGCGTTATAGGCTGCGACCTGCATCTGCCAGCGGGTCTCATCCAAGGCGGGTGCCCAGGTCAGCACGGCGGAAGAGGAGGCAACCTCAGAAGCCGTGACCTCGCTCACACGGGCACAGTTGGAGATCACCTTCACGGTGATGTCATCCATATAGGTGTAACTGCTGTTGTCGTCGGATGAGCTCACCCGGAAAGCAATTGTCTGAGAGGTGCCGGTGTAACCGGCAAAGCTTACGACATACGGGGTGTTGGAATATGTTTGATAGGATTCCGACAAGTCCATGTTCTGCACATTGACAAAGGTGGGGGTGCCGTCCACCATCTCGATCACGCCCACTTCGAATGACGGCGTCTCATGTTCATAGCTCGAGCATTTAGCATAGAACTGCACCTGCAGTGTATTGAGCGGATATGTGGCAGCTATGGGCGGAAAATAGAAAGCATTGGCATGTGAAGAGTTGGGGGACCACATATAGAGATAATAGCTGCCTCTATGTGCATTGCTTGCGGAGTTGCTGCCTATTGCCGGATATTCGTGGTTGTAGCTCAAAAGGCTGCGCCAGCAGTCGAGCAGGAGCCCTGTAGAACTGTTCTCGAAGCCCTCCTCGTAAGGAATCTCAATGTCGGCGCAAGTTGGTTACGGCTGTGTGGTGAAGAAAAAGGATTCCGACCAGTCACCATACAATGTATTGCTGCATTGGGCCTGTACCTGTACCTCGTACCGGGTGTTGGCTTCGAGATAAGTGAGGCGGTGGGTGGGATTCGTATTGCTGAAATTAGCAGATCTCCAATATGATGTTCCATCCGCCTTGCGATAACGGAGGTTGGATGACACCTGAAATGGCTGTAATAATGGTGAGAATATTAGAACTATGCTAAACAAGGTTCCCGCTCCTCTATCGGCACTTTCGATTTTCTATTTCAAGGAGAAAATCAATATTATCGGATAATGGTCAGAGATGTATGGAACACCGTAGTCTTTCTTAAGGGTTTTAAAAACCAGATTCTCGGTTGGAATGGAAGAAAACAGATGATCAATCTGCGACGCTTTATCTTTACCGTATCCGTTATAGGTGATTGAATTGTCACGCTGCCAAGCGTTGGAACGGCATATTTTCATCAGGGCGCCATTATTCGCTTCGGTCCTAGCCGCATTAGACACTTTGCTGATGGCAAAATCCGATGTGTTTTTCCGATCTGGGGTTGGAGCTCCAACAATCGGAGTGAAAATACGATCATAGACAGGCGAATTCATATCTCCACCCAAAACAAACACCGAGTTAGTGTCGCCAACAATCTCGCGGATTTTTTCCGCAATCAGCTTAACAGACTCCTGGCGAGCTATCACCCCCACATGATCCAAATGGGTATTGAAGTAATAGAATGATTTCCCGCTCTGCATATCCTTGAGTTTCACATAGGTGACCGTACGCTTGCAGGCGGCATCCCAGCCCATTGACGCGATTTCGGGCGTTTGGCTCAACCAGAATGTGCCGCTATCTTTTAAGGCAAATCGGTCGGTTTTATAGAAAATGCCCATACACTCCCCTTCTTTCTGACCGTCATCGCGTCCCAAGCCCACCATGTTGTATTCACGAAGCTCCTTGCGCAGGAACGACTGCTGGTCGGGCAGCATTTCCTGCACTCCCACCACATCCGGGTTCTGTTCCTTGAACATACGTACCACAGCCTCCTTGCGATTTTTCCATGCGTTCACACCGTCATATTCCGACATCCCACTCATGCGGATATTGAAAGACATGAGTTTAACCAACGGCTTCCTTTCCGCCCATGCTGACACCAAAGCGACATTTTCCGTCAGGAAGCCATTGACACCCTTTTCAAGCATCTCCTTAACTTCCAGCTTATTATGCACATCACCAACCCAAACTGGCATTTTCAAGGCCTTGGCTTCCTTAAACCAATTGGGATTGTCACGAAGGGTTTCATAATCATATTGACAGCCTATTTCACCAGCCCGCTTTGAAATCGCCTTGGGAGATAAATCACCCTGCATATAGGTAACACGCGATTTTTGAAAGTTCTCGGCCAGCAAACGACACAACTCCAGATCCGTGGAGGCAAAATCCACCTTCTCGCTTAATCCGTGGACACGAACCAACTTTTTCAACAAACCTATCATTTCCATCTGGCGACGAGAATCGGAGGCATGGACATTGAGTACAAGACGCATCTTAGCGTTCAGTTTCTCATCCATATCACCATTCTCATTCACACTCAAGACATTATCACCCACAATGCGAAGAGCACTTGGCTGAGGGGCTTGGGATTTCTGGCCTCCCGTATATTTCACGAAATATTCCTCAACAGGCATCACCCAAAAGCCGTTTTTTTTCAGTTGCTCAACAGTCATGTTTTTTTCAATTTTCAACCTTTCAGCGCCAAGAACAACCACTAACTGCTTGTCATCTGTAAGCATAACCGTGCAACTTGAAGCGTAACAGCCAAACTTGCGTGCTGCCAACATGGCCTCGATTGAGCCGGAAGGCGTGCCAGACGAAAGGTAATATCCACCTTTGGCGATGATTTCCGCACGATATGATTTTTTTGAAATGGATTGGGCATACATCATGCCCGACATCATTCCAAGAAGTGTCAAAAATATAAATACTCTTTTCATAATTAAATATTTAGCAATTAAAATCTGGCGCCAATTCCGACTTTTATGAAGGAATCATAACCGGCATTCAGTTCAAACAAACCATAAAATTTCTTGCCGACATTTACGCCGAAGGCTGTCACATTAAAAGCAAACGCGAAGTTGTTGTCCTTCTTGCTATCATTTTCATCCTCTTTACCATTGTCGAATGTTGGACCAGGCCAAAAATACGCGCACCCCACATCCAAACCGGAATAGAGGCGAACCCAAGGGCGATTGAGATAGGTGAAATGCACGCTTGGCATGAGAGCAACCAGGACATCATGGTTCACAGAAGAGATTGTGGTACGGAAAGTATCCGTATATTGTGTCGTTTTTGCACATTCCACGGTAGCTTTCACACCCACCTGACACCAGGGTTTCACTTGATAGTAGTAATGCAACCCATAGTTGCCATACCATTTCATTTCAATGGGGCGATGGCTGAGCGCACCGCCTAGGCCACTCCAAAACCCGATAGTTCCATTGATAAATCCACCCACCAAGGAGCTTGGACCAGCATCAACGCCGATTTCATGGTACAAATCGCTATGGAACTTTTGCGCCGATATAGGTTGAATAAAGCAAACAACTAACACACAAATGGTTACAATAACTCTTTTCATAACTATGCGGTTTGATTGTTGTTCGATTTATTCGCAGGAAGGCGGGACATTTTCGGTGTATTGGCGGCCCAGATGGCGTTTCTGGCGTTGCTGCCAACGCTCGCGCGCGTATTGCTGCATGTCGGAGACCTCGTCGCTCTCGTCAATGATTTCAAGGCCGAACACCGTCTCAATGATGTCCTCCATTGTCAGAATTCCTTGGAAGCACCCATATTCGTCAATAATCAAGGCGATTTGCGATTTCTGTTTCAGCATGGAGTCCCAGATGTCGCTGACCGAGGTTTCCTCGTTGAAATAGGGCATTTCGCGCTTGATTTCGCCCAATGTCATGTTGAACTTGTCCTCGGCAAGGTTCTCCAAAGCGTCATCGCGAAGCACATAACCGGTAATGTATTCCGGCGATTCGGCATACACGGGGATACGGGAGAAATGGTCGTACTGATCATCGTCGTAATACTCGCGCAAGGTCATGCTTTCGGGGGCGACGGAAGCCACCACGCGGGGCGTCATCACCTCCTCGGCCTTCACATTGTCCAATTTGATGATATTCTGGATGATCTTGTTCTCATCCTTCTCTATCACGCCTTCCTCCTCGCCTACATTGGCGATGGCGAGCACCTCCTCGCGGCTTACCGTGGCATCGGGTTCCTTTTTGGTGAACAGGTGGCTGATCAACTCAATGAGTTTCACGAACGGGAACATCAGCACGATAAGCACGCGGATAGTCTTGGCGGTAAAGCCCATCAGACTTTTCCAGCGGGTGGTCCCCAACGTTTTCGGGATAATCTCCGCAAATATAAGGATGAGTATGGTGGTGATGGCGGACACCAAACCGAACCAGCGGCTGCCGAACAACAGCGTGGCTTGTTGGCCCACGCCTGCGGCGCCGATGGTGTTGGCGATCGTGTTGAGAGACAAGATCGCCGCAAGGGGTTTCTCTGTGTCAGTCTTATAGTCCAGGAACTTGTCCGCCAGTTTATAACCCTGCTCTTTCCTCATAGTGATGAAGGAAAGCGGGGTGGACATCAGTGTCGCCTCGAGAACAGAGCAGAGGAACGAGACTAGAAGGGTTCCGAATAAGAAAGTCAGCAGCAGTGCCATANNCGATCGTGTTGAGGGACAGAATGGCCGCCAGGGGACGCTCCGTGTCGGTCTTGTACTGCTTGAACAGCGAGGCCGGCTTATAGCCCTCCTCCTCACGCATCAGGATATACGAAATCGGGGTGGACAGCAAACTCGATTCCAAAGTGGAGCAAAGGAACGAGATGGCCATCGCACTCAATAAAAAGACTAATAATAAGGTCATTACGGTTTAAAAAAAAACGGTGCAAAGATACGAAAATTGTGTATTGCTCTATATGTCTGTTTTTTATATTTTTGCACGGTGCATTGTGAATGGCGAAGAAGAAACTGGTGAATGGAGAACAGTAACAATTAATAGTAATATAGCATATGAATCTTGACTTTTCTTATCAGAATCCCACGCGGATTCATTTCG
>DGGS01000008.1 GCA_002392325.1 Bacteroidales bacterium UBA3868 | reverse complement strand
TTCCTGCCTTTCAAAGACGAAACGTCCGTGAACGAAGAGGTGGACCATGACGCTCTGGTGGAAAGCACTTTCGAAAACTATCGTGGAATGCTGAAATGGAAGACTTTCAGCAAGATGATGCTCGGACTGCTGCTCTCCATCGCCATGCTGGGCGTTGGCGTGGGCCTGTCTATGCTCATCGTCGGCAAAATCAATGAGCTGGTGGTCATCCTCACCATCACTACTTTGGCCATCATCGCCTCATTCAACAAAAAAGTCCGCAATTTGCCCAAAACTTTTGAACTTGGCATGTTCTTCATCCTCATCTTCAGCGTGGTGGTGGCTTCCATGTTCGATTTGACCAAAATAGACAGTTCATCGCTTAATATCATGTGGTTCATACTCTTTGTGATGGTCACCTCCATCGTACTGCACCTCATCATCTGTAAGATTTTCAAGGTCAGTGGCGACTTGTTCACAGTGGGACACATCAGTTTGCTCTGCTCTCCTCCATTCGTACCGCCCATCGTGGAGGCATTAGGCAACCGCAAAGTACTCATCAGCGGCATTGCCATCGGGTTGGTGGGTTACGCCATCGGCACCTATTTGGGTTCGCTGTTCGCCACCCTTTTAGGTTTGCCCCTTTTCTAAAAATCCAACGCACACATTCAACATACTCTGCACAGGCAATCCCTATGCGGAGTTTTTTTTTGAAGGAACCGTATTTTAAAAAAAAATTCTTATCTTTGCATCCCGTATTAAACATTGCTAATCATTTCATTATGAAAACAGGTTTTGACAACGGGAAATATCTGAAAATCCAATCTGAACACATCAAGGAGCGCATCGCTCAATTCGGTCACAAACTTTACTTGGAATTTGGCGGAAAATTGTATGACGATTTCCATGCAAGTCGTGTACTACCAGGATTCCAGCCTGACAGTAAGTTGCGTATGCTCACACAATTACAGGATGATGCTGAAATCATCATCGTCATCAGTGCAGTAGATATTGAGAAAAACAAAGTGCGTGGCGATTTGGGCATCACATACGACGAAGATGTATTGCGATTGCGCGACATTTTTATTGGCAGAGGGTTCATGGTGAGCGGTGTGGTGATCACCCACTACAACGGCCAAGCCAGCGCCATGGCCTATCGTGAGCGCTTGGAGCGCATGGGTATCCATGTCTATTATCATTACCTGATAGAGGGCTACCCCACCAATGTGGAGCTCATTGACTCGCCAGAGGGTTTTGGACGCAATGAGTATGTGGAGACCAACCGCCCGCTGGTGGTGGTGACCGCCCCCGGACCCGGCAGCGGCAAAATGGCCGTTTGCCTGAGCCAGCTCTATCAGGAGAATGTGCGCGGTGTGAAGGCCGGTTACGCCAAGTTCGAAACCTTCCCCATCTGGAACCTGTCCTTGAAACATCCCGTCAACATCGCCTACGAAGCCGCCACCGCCGACCTGGACGATGTGAATATGATTGACCCCTTCCATCTGGAAGCTTACGGCAAAATGGCCGTCAATTACAACCGAGACATTGAGATTTTCCCAGTGTTAAACGCCATTTTCGAAGGCATTTACGGCGAGAACCCGTACAAATCGCCCACCGACATGGGCGTGAACATGGCCGGTTATTGCATTTCCGACGATGAGGTTTGCTGCGAAGCGTCCAAGGACGAGATTATCCGCCGTTACTTCACCGCCTTGTGCAATGTGGCGGACGGCAAGGCCACCGATCACGAGGTGAACAAGATTTCGCTGCTGCTCAAACGCGCACAAATCACGGCTGACAACCGCAAATCCATTGTAGCCGCACGCAAGCGCAAGGAAGAAAGCGGTGTGGCTGCATCGGCCATCGAATTGGCCGACGGCACCATCATCACCGCCAAAACCAGCCCGCTTTTAGGACCGAGCGCCGCCCTGTTACTCAACGCAACCAAATACCTGGCTGGCATAGACCACAGTGTGAAACTCATCCCACAAGCGATGATTGAGCCTATACAAAAAACGAAAGTGAACCTGCTGCACGGACACAACCCGCGCTTGCACACCGATGAAGTGCTGGTGGCCCTCTCCATGCTCAGCCTCAATGACGAAAATTGCCGCAAGGCCCTTGACAGTCTCCCTCAACTAAATGGCTGTCAAGCACATACCACTGTCATGCTAAGCGAGGTGGACCACAAAATCTTCAAAAAACTGGGCATTGGCCTCACCTGCGAGCCCATACGAAAAACGAAGTAACCCACCACATTCCGCCGCCATTGCGGCGGAACCCCCAAGGTTAACCCAAAACCATATCACCATTCCGCTGCTGTCGCAGCGCCCCAAAAAAAGTTAACACCAAACCATATCACCATTCCGCTGCTGTCGCAGCGCCCCCAAAAAAGTTAACACCAAACCATATCACCATTCCGCCGCCATCGCGGCGGAACCCCCAAGATTAACGCAAAACCAAAGCGAGGTTCCGCTTGCAAGCAAGCGGAATGGTGCGTGTGCGCTACGCCTGAAAAAAACAAGGGAGGCGCTCCTACGGAGCGCCTCCCTTTATCGTATAGCCTGCGAATGAACGCAGGGAGTAGAATACTATTGTTGGACGGTTATCTTATAATTTTTAGTAACAATACAGTGATCATTGCCATATAAGACATCCACAAATGCAGAATATGTGGTGGTTTGCTGAGGTGTGACCGTCGCTGAAATCGAAGTCTTGTTATGAACCGATTGATTGATCGGCGCATTCCAACCCAATGTCACATCAGCAAGACCCATATACACCACCATAGACATCGTATTACCCAATGACGCCTTTAAAGATACCGATTGTCCCGCTGAAATCGTTTGTGATGGATCTGCCGTAAAATTAATGCCCGGCGCAGGAACCGAAACATTCTTCACATCATTATATACATATTCATCACAAGCATTTAACTTAACATACGCACGGAAATACAATCTCTTTCCACAATCTGTCATTCCAATCTTATACTCGAACTTGCCAGAAGACAAATAGGTGCATGGATGAGCAAATGACGCATTGTAAACATTCAAATCATTCGCATTAGTAGACACAAGGAATCCATATTCCGCGACTTTTGAAGCATCATAACCTTGAATAGTTGCGTCAATGATAAGACCTTGGTTTGTAAACAAACTATTATTATCGGTAGCACCAATATTCGTTGCTGAAATTGAAGGTTTGCTGGAATACGGCACACAAATGGTGACAGGGTCGCCCAAAATATTCGTTGGTGACGCTGCACATCCTAACACGATAATGCGAGGCACCACTGAAATGGCTTCGCCTTCCGTAAGATCATTGAGGGTAAGGGTAATGTTACCATCACTGTACTGGGCTGAATGCGTTTGGTTGGTTTCCTGAATTCTATAATAAGCCACATCCACAGTAACCCCATTATTCAGACCCGTAACCGGCGTAGTCAGTGTAAGACTTCCATTCGTCAACTGATAGGTGGTTTCACCCAATTCAGGACATGCCGGAGTAGGAACGGTAAATGTGCTTTCCTGACCCAAAACCGTAGAGGAGGGACAGAAAGCGGCATTGTCACTCAGCAAAAGATACGGATATACATGATATGTCTTACCATAATCCGCAGCTTGAGGCAGGAATGTAGTGAGTATAACCGTAGCACCCGTTTCCTGCGATGTGCTAAGTGTCACATTCTGCATCTTGAGTGAAGCGTCAAATTCGGTGATATTATCATCCGAAATCAGGAATCCGTATTCGGAAACATAGGACTGGTTGTATTGGGCCAACTCGGCCACAATACTGATTCCATTTGAACTGGGTTCAATACTAGTTTCTACGCCCTCGATAGTGGTTTGCACTATGGAAGGACAGTTCGGAGTAGGAATCGTGAATTGGATAGCATCGCCCATGACCACCTCATCGCAGAAGAAGGTTGCCTCGTCACTCATCATGATATACGGATATATATAATAGGTATGACCATACTGGGTGGCAGCAGGCACAAAATTGGCACTCATATAATAAACGGTATTGCCAGTGGCGGAAGTGGAATAAAACGACACGGAAGTATTCCATAAATAATCCTCATCGTATCCATCCAACGCTTGGCCATCCGAAATCAGATAACCGTAACTTGACACATAGTTGTTGTCATAATTAGGCAGTTCCGTTTCAATGAAGATTCCATTGGAGCCCGGTTGTATGCTGGTGGAAACACCATCGAAGGTGGTCTGGCCAACAGCAGGACATTCGGGTGCGGGAACCGTCATCGTGGATGGCGTACCCAAAACTTGAGTTTGCTCACAGAACGGGGCATCCAGCGTTATATACGGGTAAACATAATAGGTTTGTCCATACATTCCCGGTTCAGGTAAAAGATTCACATTCATCGAATACACCGTCGTCCCAGTGGCGGAGGTGGAATAGAGATTCACATTCGTCAACGCATAGTCTGCCACAACGCTTTGAAGTTCCCGGTCGGATAACAAAAATCCGTATGAGGACACATAGTTGGCATCGTAGTCAGGCAGATTCGCACTGATGAATACGCCATTGAAACCGGGTTCAAGAACATTTTCCAGATTCTCGATGGTTACCTGGCCTACGGACGGGCACGCAGGCGAAGGAACTGTAAATGAGCTTTCTGAACCGAAAACGGTTGTAGAGGGGCAATTCGTGCCGTCATTCAGCAACAGATAGGGATAAATGTAATAAGTTTTTCCATAATCATTGGCACTTGGGAGGAAGTTCACATTCATCGAATACACCGTCGTTCCAGTGGCGGAGGTGGAATAGAGATTCACACCCGTCATCTTGAAATCAGCACTATAACCACTTAGTTGCGTAGAAGACATGAGGAAACCGTACTCGGACACATAGTTGGCGTCATAGTCAGGCAAATTCGCACTGATGAAAACGCCATTGAAGCCAGGTTCGAGAGCATGCTCCAGATTCTCGATGGTTACCTGTCCTACGGACGGGCATTCAACGGGCACCGTAATGGTGATCGGGGCTCCTGTTATTTCGGCGGTACCGCATCCGTTAACCGTCAACTTGGGCGTAACCGTAAGGGTCTTGCCGCGATAGTTGGCAATAGGAAGGGTAGCCGTGATTTGTCTGTTCATGTACAACGCTGAAACCGTTGTCGTGGTGTTGTCCACGGCAATCGTGTAGGAGGCAGCGGTGACAGAAACATTATCATTGTTTGTGACAGGAGTACTCAACTCGATGCTGTTTGCAGACACCGGCCCCGAAGTAGTTCCTAAGGTGGGGCATGTCAGTCAGTCACCGCCGGGGTTTGTACCGCCGCAGTTTCCCTGACAATAGCCGTTGGTTGTGAGATAATGGTTCAGATAGAGGTCGATGTAGTATTTAACGCGGGCCTTACCGCCATTGTTGTTGGCCATAAGAGCGTTCCACAAGGCGTCAACATCTTCAGCAGTACCATTGGTGAGATAATTCACGGCGATTTCTTTGGCCATTTCTCTGTTGCTGCTTGCGAACTGGACTAAGTATGCTTTCACCGCAGCCTTGATATCAGCGGGAAGACCTTGAATGGCGGCCAAAACTTGTTGCGCTTCAGACAATGTGACGGTAGAAGCGTATGCGTTCAGAATATCGATAGCGATTTGTTTGTTGGCTTTGGCGTAGTCAACCAAAATCTTACGGATAGTGTCCTTGGCACCGGTGGTGTTGCTCTGCAAAGCGGAATAAGCTTCACGCACACGGTTGCCGTCGGATGTTTGGAGATAGTAATCCAACACATCGAAAGCAATATCGGGATTGTTTTTCACCACTTGGGCAACCCAAGTCTTAACACCCGTTTTGATAGCGGTAGGCATGCTCTGGATGGCAGCAAGCACTTCCTGAGCTTGATCGCTTGTCACATTCTCCAAATAAGATTTCAAGATATCCAATGCATAGTCAGGATTGTTCTTGGCCACTTGAGCAACCCATTGCTTGATGCCGGTCTTGATGCCGTTGTCCATACCCTGGATGGCGTCCAGAATCTGAAGAGCCTGATCTCTGGTCACGCCAGACAAGAACGCTTTCATCACTTCAATCACTTTGTCAGGATGGTTCTTGATGTATTTGATGGCGTAGTTGACCACAGTGTCACGCATGAAATCCTTCACCTCAGTGTTGTCTCTCAACTCGGAAAGGAGGGTTTCGGTTTCGGAAACGGAAAGGTCGCCAATGAAGTGTTGAATCGTGTCAACCATATCCTGATGTGACCATGTAATATTGCCGGCACCGTTCATTGCGTTGAGGGCAAACGGAACTGCCGTTACGGGAACGGTGTCCATAACTTGGTAATTGCCAACCGTTACGGTTGTAGCGAATTGGGCATTAGCCCAGTCCAGAGCGGTAAACTCATCGGTACCGCCAATCATAAGAGAAACAAGACCGTTTTGATTACTCGTAACAGTCTGGGTTTCAGTATAAAGCACCGTATTGTCAGCAGCGAGGACATCAATCTTCACAGTGACATCGGTATTGGGCACTAAGCGATTCTCCGCATCGCGCACCACAGCCTGATAGCTGATTTTCGGATTGCTCTGAGCCATGGCTGCAAAAGTCATGACTATCATCGCAACAAGGGTTAAGATTTTTTTCATAATTTAATTGTTTTTATTTAATTAGTAATTATTTTTATTAGTTGGTTAGTTAGTCATTCAATTCATTACCATCCTCATCAAACATCTGGTTCTTGACGCAGCGCACGCTCAGTCCTTTGTCTATAAGCATGTCCTCAAGAACGGTGATTTGGCAGCCGTAGTAGAGGGAACAAACCTTGGCCGCAGTGGTATTCACCTTCACGGTGCTCCAGTAGGAAGTCTGACCCAGCAAGTTCTCGAATCTGTCGATGTTGGACTCATAGATACCGGCCGGCAGAGCGGTGAAGCCCGTGGTGTTGGTGCCGGGTTTCAGCCACAAATTCGTGGACATCAGGCCCAAAGCGTCAACAGAGGCCAGACTGACCACATTGGCGGAATCCGGGATATGCCAACCAGGAGGACAGATACCGGTCACAAAATTGCCGTTGACGGTGCGGGCAGGTTCGGCATCGCTGCCATTCGGAAGACCCACCGCGGCATACCAAGTGTAGAGATGGCCGTAAGTGTCCAGATTCTCCTGTTCATTCGGAAATTCCGGGGATTGATATACCAGACCTTCCACCTCCTCGCCAGCGTTTGTATGCGTGTTGCGCATGTTGATGGCTGTCCAGCAGTACGGACGGGGATCTCCCACGAACAAAGAGGGATACTCATTGCCTTCGGCATCCTTCACGATGCCACCGCAAAGATTAACGAAGAAGTGACAGATGCTGTCGCAGTTGTGCTCAACCGTCACAAGGTCATACTTGTTAGGACCGCCGTGCAAAGCCGCCGCGTCACTAGGGAGATTCAACTCAGTCTGTGCATACCCGGCCAAATCGGCGGAGTCGATGTACAGCGTGTCGAAAATCTCATAAATGGGCCACACGTCGAGCACCAAAGTGGTCAAACTGTCATAGTTGAACTCAGCATCCCAACTATAGTGGGCTGCATCCAGCGCGGTGGAATCGTAGTGACCAGCAGGGAACACTAATATCGTTTCCCCTTTGAACACCATTTCCTCCCCGTCATAATCCGCGAAGAATTTGGTGGAATCCTTCACCTTGGCCGGAGAAACGAGTTCAGCATTCTGACAGTCCGCCAACTCAATGTCCAAACGGACCAGTTGGGCGTGCATCACGCCTTCGCTTGCCGACAGATTGTCGGTCTCGGGCTGGCTGAAAAACGGAAGGCCTATTGCATAGCCCACGTTTCCAGCCATGCCACCACCCGAACTAAAGGAACGGGCAAAGTCGGTCTGAGCTGTCACCAACTGGACCGACGCGAACATGAACAGTAAAAACAATGCTTTTCTCATATTTTTTAGATGTTTTGTGAATTTATATCTTAAAAAAAAGCCCAAAACAGCACAACAACTTGCTGTAAACGAACAAAATATGTAAATAAAAATCTCCAATGCTATTAGCATACAAAAATAAGTATTTTTACCTATATTAAAGAATCTATATTGAAAAGTTATCAACAATATTGTTAACTTTTTTCGGATGCCGACTTTGAACCTCGCTTCACTTTTTTTTGTACTTTCGCAATTTGATTGCTAACACTTGACACATGCAAAGAATTTTCCTCCACAAAGGCAAGGAGAAGTCTATCCTCCGCTTCCATCCTTGGGTGTTCTCAGGAGCCATTGCCAGAATGGACCACGGTATCGCCAATGGCGACATCGTGGAGGTGTGCGACCAAGACGGTCATTTTCTCGCCATGGGCCACTATCATGACAACTCCATCGCCGTGCGTATCTTCAGTTTCCAACGACTCACACCGACTTACGAATTTTGGAAAAACAAAGTGGAAAACGCCTTGCGTTACCGCAAGACCATCGGTCTGCTCAACAACCCCGACACCAACATGCTGCGCCTTGTGAACGGTGAAGGCGACGGATTGCCGGGACTCATCATCGACTGCTACGACGGCAATGCTGTACTGCAATTCCATTCATACGGCATGTACCTACTGAAAGACACTTTCGTACAGGCACTTAGAGAGCTCCTCCCCAACCTGAAATCCATCTACAACAAGAGCGTATCAACACTTACCGACGCTGAAATGCCGGAGGAGGATGGCGTTTTGTTCGGCGAATTGACGCCTATCATTGGAAAGGAAAACGACATCCCATTCAACATTGACATTCCTGGCGGGCAGAAGACCGGTTTTTTTCTTGACCAGCGCGACAGCCGGGCGCTGGTGGGCAGCATGGCCAAGGGGCGCCGCGTGCTCAACATGTTCTGCTACTCGGGCGGCTTTTCCGCCTACGCCTTGCGCGGCGGCGCGGCACATGTGGATTCCGTGGACATCTCACACAAGGCCATCGAACTCACCGAACAGAACATCGCCCTGCTCGGCGACGAAGCCGCCAGCCGACACACCGCCTACTGCGAGGATGTGTTCAAATTTCTGGAGAACATGCCAGACAAGGCCTATGACCTCATCGTGCTCGACCCGCCCGCCTTCGCCAAGCACCACCGCGTTAAAGAGCAAGGACTGAAAGGATATCGCAACATCAACCGCATCGCCATGCGCAAGCTCTGCCCCGGCGGGCTCTTGTTCACCTTCTCATGCTCACAAGCCATTAGCGCTGAAGACTTTAGGACCATGGTGTTTTCTGCCGCCGCCATGGAAGGAAAATCCGTACGCATAGCCCATCACCTGCAACACGCCCTGGACCACCCCGTCAGCATCTATCACCCCGAAGGAGAGTATCTGAAGGGAC